>DASYES010000779.1:0-13316 GCA_036498885.1 Pseudonocardia sp. | reverse complement strand
CGGCGCCGCACTCGCCCTGTCCGTGTCGGTCCTCTCGTGCAGCAGGCCCAGCACCGACACCACCGCCGCGGCACCGCCCGCGGCGGCCGACAAGCAGCTCAGCATCGGCTTCTTCGGTTTCGCGAAGGCCAACTCGTTCGCGCAGGCGACCTGGGCCGGTATCCAGGAGTACGCGGCGGCCAACAACGCCACGGCCACCTTCCTCGACTCGAACTTCGACGGGCCGACGCAGGTCAACCAGCTCCAGGATGCCGTCACGTCCAAGCGCTACGACGTGGTCATCGTGCAGGCCAACGACGGCACCGCGATCGTCTCTGCGGTCAAGCAGGCCGTGGCGGCCGGCATCACGGTGGTCATCGAGTTCACTCCCGTCGGCGGGCGGTACGACACCACCGAGGCGCAGATCCCCGGCACCGTCAGCATCGTGGACGCCCCGACGATCAACGGAGAGGGCCTGGCGACACTGGGGCTCGACGCCTGCAAGCAGGTGGCCGTGACGCCGTGCAAGGTGGCCTACCTGCAGGGATTCGCCAACTACCCGCTCGACACGGCCCGCACGAACGCGGCGGTGGCTGCGCTGGAGAAGGGGGGCGCGCAGGTGGCGGCCAACGTGGTGGGCGGCTACACCCCCGACTCCGGCCGGGCGGCGTTCCAGAACGTGCTGCAGGCCCAGCCCGACGTCAACGTCGTGATCGGGTCGTCGCAGGCCATCGCGGGTGCGGCGCCGCTGGCGGCGGGCAAGAACATCACGTTCGTGGGCAACGGCGGCTCGACACAGGCGTTCGAGGGAGTGAATTCGGGCGCCTGGTACGGCGTCTACGTCATCCCGGAGAAGGCGGAGGGCGCCAAGGCCGCGGAGCTGGGCCTCGCGAAGGCCAGGGGACAACAGGTCCCGACCGCCACCGACGCGCGGTCCCTGACCCCGTACGCGGCGCTGGGCACGAAGGCGACGCTGCAGGGGCAGACGGCGGACTACTCGGACTGACGAGGAGCCATGGCCTCGCTCACCACCGCGGGACCCACGACCGCAGCGTCCAGCGGCACGGCCCCGGACATCTCCCTGCGCGGGATCGGCAAGAACTACAGCGGGGTGTCGGTACTTCGGGACGTCGACCTGGACATCGGCCGAGGCGAGGTCCACAGCCTCGTCGGCGAGAACGGCGCGGGGAAGAGCACGCTGCTCAAGATCCTCGGCGGCGCGGTTCGAGCCGACCACGGCACGCTCAGCTTCGACGGCGAGCAGGCCGCGATCAGCGGGCCGCGCGACGCGATCCGCCACGGCGTCAGCCTGATCTCGCAGGAAGGCGCCCTGGTACCGGCGATGACGGTGCTCGAGAACGTGTTCCTCGGGCGCTGGTCGAACCGGCACGGCCTCGCCCGGCGCCGGGCCGACCGCGCCCGGTTCGACGAGCTGATCGACGTCACCGGCTTCGCGGTCGACCCGCAAGCCCGTGTCGACCGGCTCCCCATGGGGACGCGCCAGCAGGTCGAGATCCTGCGCGCGCTCGCCCGCGGCGCCACGGTGCTGGCCATGGACGAGCCAACGGCCGTCCTGACCGAGCACGAGAAGGAAAACCTCCTCGGGCTGATCCGCAGGCTCGCCGCGGGTGACACCACGGTGATCCTCGTGTCCCACTTCCTCGACGAGGTGCTCGCCGTGGCCGACCGTGTCACGGTGCTGCGCGACGGAGCACTCGTGATCACCGACGCCGCCGCCGGGCTCACACCCACCACGCTGGTCCGCCACATGGTCGGGCGCGAGATCGACGTGCTCCACGCCGAGCCGGCCCCGGTCCCACCGGACGCGCCCGTCCGGCTGGCCGCCCGCGGGCTGCGGCGGGGCCTCGTCGACGGCGTCGACCTCAGCGTGCGGGCCGGGGAGATCGTCGGCATCGCCGGGCTCGTGGGCAGTGGCCGCAGCGAGACGCTGCGACTGCTCTTCGGCGCCGACCGGGCGGCCGACGGCGTCGTGGAGATCGATGGCGAGACGCTCACACGGCTCACCCCGCGCAAGGCGATGGCCGCAGGCATCGCGCTGGTCCCGGAGTCGCGCAAGGAGGAGGGACTGGTCATGGTGCGCTCGGTGCGCGAGAACATCGCGCTGGCCTCGCTCGCAGGGCGCCGGTACGGGCCCTTCGTGCGGCCCGCCGCGGAGCGGACGTCCGTCGACGATGTGTCCCGCACGGTCGACATCCGCGCCGCGCAGCCCACGGCCGCGGTCGAGACGCTCTCCGGCGGCAACCAACAGAAGGCCCTGTTCGCCAAGTGGCTGCTCCGCGAGCCCCGCGTGCTCCTGATCGACGAGCCCACCCGCGGCGTGGATGTCGCGGCCAAGACCCAGATCCACCGCCTGGTCGTCGAGCTGGCCCGGAACGGGATGGCGGTCGTGGTCGTGTCCTCGGAGATCGAGGAGGTGCTCGGGCTCTCCCACCGGGTGCTCGTGCTGCGGCAGGGGCGCGTGGTCGGCGAGTTCCCGCGGGGCGCTCCACGGGAGGACGTCATGGCGGCCGCGTTCGGACACGCCTGAGCCGCTCCGCGCGGACCCGACAGAAAGGAGGAATGCCATGACCCTCGACACCCCGACCGGAACCACGACGCCACGACCCACCCCGGCGTCGACGCTCTCGCGCGGCGCGCGGGTGCGCGACTACGGGATCGTCGTCGCGCTCGTCGCGATCGTCATCGCGCTGTCGCTCTCCACCGACACGTTCCTGAGCACCGGGAACCTCGTGAACCTGCTCGACCAGTGCGCCGTGGTCGGGCTGCTCGCCACCGGCGCCACCGTGTGCATCATCAGCGGCGTCTTCGACCTCACCGCGAGCGCCACCCTGGCGCTCTCGGCGATCGTCGGTGTGCAGCTGGTGCGCACCGTCGGCGTGCTGGGCGGCTTCGCCGCGGCCGTGGTGGCGGGCGCCCTGCTCGGCCTGGTCACCGGCACGATCGTCGTGCGCAGCGGCGTCAACTCGTTCATCGCGACGCTCGCCACCAGCATCATCTACCGGGGGCTGGCGGTTGTCGTCACCGCCGGTTCGATCATCTACCCCCTGCCCGAGCAGGCCGAGGACTTCGGCATGCTGACCTGGCCGTCGGTGTTCGGCCTGACGTCCGCGACGATCGTCTTCGTCGTGGTCGTGGCCGGCATCGGAGCCCTGATCGCCGCCACGACGTTCGGGCGCCGCGTGTACGCCGTGGGCGGCAACGTGGAGGCCGCGCGGCTTTCCGGCATCCGCGTCGGCCAGATCCACGTCGCGGTCTACATCGTCAGCGGCATCTGCTCGGCGCTCGCGGGCTTGATCCTCGCCTCCCGGGCGGGCTCCGCCCAGTCGAGCATGGCCACCGGCATGGAGCTCACGGCGATCGCGGCGGCCGTCATCGGCGGAACGAGCATCCTCGGCGGCGAGGGCGCGATCTGGCGGGGTGTGGTCGGGGCGCTTCTGCTCACGCTGATCGGCAACGGGTTCAACCTGCTCGGCTGGGACACCATCTACCAGCAGGTCGTGCAGGGCTGCCTGATCCTCGTGGCCGTCGCCGTGGACCGCTACCTGCGCAAACGCGGTCGATAGCCGGAGGTAGTGTTCAGAGATGCCTGGCCGGGCTGCTCCAACCGCACTGGTCGGCGTGAGCCTCGGTCCAGCACGCTCGCACGCTGTCGTGATCCAGAACCGCAGCGTGATCAGGTCACTCTCGGTGACCGGTCCCGACCCCGCCGAGCTGTTCGCCCGCATCGCGTCCGAGTTCCGCCGCCCCGTGGCGGGCGTCGTCGTCGACATCGGCCGGCTGCTGCTCGAGCGGATCCTGCGGCAGCCGGCGGAGCTGTCGGCGGTGGCGATGATTCGCGTCGTGCCTCGCGCCGCGTCCGACCCCGCACTCGGCCGGCACCCGGACGACGTCATCGAACGGCTCATCACCCAGCGGTTCACCGTTCCCGGCGGCCACGACCTGTTCGGCCACGAGCTGCGCCGCCTCGACCGCGAGGCGCTGAATGCCGTGTGCCGGGAGATCGCGGCGCACCCGGCTCGCTGCGTTGCCGTGGTCGCCGCTGGGGCCGGCACCCAGCCGCGCCACGAGCGCGAGGTCGCTGACGCCGTGCAGGCCGCGGTACCGGCCGCGCGAATCTCCGCTGCACACGAGTTCGGCGGTCAGGGGATGGCGGCGCGCGAGGCCACGGTCGTGCTGAACGCGGCGCTCGCGGCGGCGGCACAGGACGTCCTGGACGGCTGCGAGCGGGCGGCGCAGCGCGCGCTGCCCGGCGTGCCGCTGCACATCGCGCGCGGCGACGGCGGATGGAACAGCTCATCCCGCCTGCGGGTGCTGCCCGTACTCGGCCTCGGCGCCACCGATGCGCTCCAGCTGCGCGGTGCGGCCGAGGTGGCAGGCGGGGACTGCAGGGTCCTGCTCCGCCGCACGCCGCATCCCGTCGTCGGCGACGTCCGACGCGGCCTGGTCGCCGTGCGGCCACAGGTGCTCCGCGACCTCGACACCGCCCTCGTCGTCCCGACCGCGACGCTCGCCCGCGCCGGGCCGGAGCCAGGGTCGGGACCGGCGGGCGACGTTCCGCTCGTCGTGGCCGACGGCGACCCCGACGAGCTGGCCTGCATAGGCGCTGCCGTGAGCCGTCCGACGGCGTGGCTGGACGAGATCGCCTTCATCGAGTCCACCGCCCGACTCGACGGCGTCCGGCGCGACGCCGAGGCCCGTGCCACGGCGATCGCCACCGCCAACGGCGCCGCGCCCGGCACGGCCGACATCGTCGAGGTGTCCACGGTCGCCGTGCCGTACAGCCCGTCGGGCACGGTGCGGATCCGCGTGCGTGTCGCGGGCGCACCGGACGGGGCGCCGGGCTCGAGCCGGGCGGCGGAGCTGCCCGCGGTGACGGGATGACCAGCAGGTACGTGGGAGCCGTGAGCTCGGTGACGGCCGACGACGTGCCCGCGCTCGTCGAGGGCGCCAAGTTCTACTCCCCCGCCGTCGGTGACGCGGGATGGATCTCGATGGTGTCGTGGACCACCGAGTTGCTGCGCCGCAACGGGCCTGTCGTCCTCGTCCGGCCCGACGCCGTGGCCCCGCAGACACGCGCGGTCGGGTTGTGCGCGATCGGCTCCGGCGCCGCTCTGGCCGACCTGCCTCCGGCGGGCGACGAGTTCGCCCTTGCGGTGCGGGAGGTCGAGCACCTCACGCGCCGGCGGGCCGGTGTGGTCTACCCCCTCGCCGCGGCCACTGTCAGCGCGTTGGTCCCGCTGGTGGCCGCCGCGCAGCTGGAGGTGCCTTTGCTGGACGCCGACGGGATGGGCCGCACCTTCGCGCTGATCCACCACACGTCGATGCACCTCGCCGGGCTCCCGATCGGCCCGCTGGTCGCCCGCGGCGCCACCGGGGAGTCGATCGCGCTGAGCGTGCACGCGGCGGCCCGCGCCGACACGTTGCTGCGCGGGGGCGTCGACAGCCTCGGCGGCTGGGCCGCGCTCGCCGCCTACCCCTGCACGGCCGGACAGCTGCGCACGGCGGCGCTGCCGGGCACGGTGTCGCGGCTCATCAACGTGGGCAGGCTGCTTCTCGAGTCGGGCGACACCGAGGTGCTGATCGGCAGGCTCGCCGCCGTGGCGGGGTGCCGGCGCATCGGCCGCGGCCGGATCGTCGAGCTGGAGCACCTCAGCAGGCCCAGCGACGTGACCATCCCCGCGCACCCGTCGAGCGTGGTGATCGACGAGGTCGGCGGCCACGGCAGGCTCATGCGCCTGGAGCTGCGCAGCGAGATCGTCGCCGTCTTCGCCGACGGCGCCCTGGCCGCAGCGGCACCGGACCTGATCTGCCTGATCGACGTCCTGCGCGGAGAACTGGCCACCCTCGACAGCCTCGAACCGGGCGCACTCGTCGACGTGCTGGTGATGCCGGCCGACGCCGTCTGGTACTCGGCCGAAGGCCTCGCCATGGTCGGCCCCGCCTCGCACGGCATCCCACTGGACCATCCGAGGCGCCGGTGACCGGGACGGTGCGCCACCCCCCGCAGCGGAGATCCGCCACCGCCCCGCTGGAGCTGGCAGAGCTCCTGCGCGTCGAACCGCTGGCGAGCGCAGACGCCGTGCACGTCCCCGATCCGGGACGGCTCGTGCACCAGGTCGTGCTCGCCGAGACCTTCGAGCGACTGGGCCGGACGGGGCCGCACGCGCTGGTGGTGCTGCATGCCGAGGCCGCCACCGGCGGCTGGTCACTCGCGGCCGGGCTCCACGCCACGTGGGAGCGCAACGCCGCTGCGGTGGTCGTGCCGCGCCCGGCGATGAGCGCCTCCAGCGTGATACTCGCGCAGCGGTTGGGCATCGCGCTCCTGGTCATCGACGCGGACCCGGTCGACACCTCGCTCGCGCTCGCCGGGCAGGTCAGCGCACCGCAGGCGGCGCGGGCCCTTCGCGTGGCGCTGTGCGCAGAGCGACTCGCCGACCAGACGAGCATCCGCGGCGTACTCGGCGTGCTGAACGCCGAGCTGGCACCCGCACCGGTCGCCCTGATCGTCGGTCGCTCCGTCACCGCGGGCCGCGCCGCCGCGCTGCAGGAGCGACCCGAGCACCGGCAGGTGCGGATAGAGGTCAACGGAGCCGGCGGGCGCCCGTGGGCCGAGCTGGTGGCGAGGGTGCCGGGCACGACCGCCGCCGCCGCGGGTCACGTCGAGTCGTTGCTGGGTCTCGCCCGGCTGCCCCTGCTGGCGGCGTGGGCGCAGGCCCGCCTGCAGACGTCCACGCAGGCCGTCCAGGAGCGAGCCGCGTTCCAGTTGCTCCGCAGGCTCGCAGGCGACCCGGACAGCGATGCTCTCCCACGTTCCCGAGTTGAACCGCACGACGTCGCAGCGCCGTCCTGGGCCAGCGACCTCGGCTGGCGCGTCGAAGGCACCAACCGCGCGGTGTGGATCGGCTCGGCGCACGGCGCGGAGACCGAACCCGCCCCGGAGCTGACGGAGCTGGTGCGTTCGGCGTGGCAGCGCGAGCGACCGGACTGGCCGATCATCGCCGACGCCGACGGCTGGGTCTCGTGGCAGAACATCTCGGCCGATGCCCTGGGCAGCGACGATCCCGGAGATGACATCGATGACGATGACACCGGTGGCGCCGACACCGACGGCGCAACGGCGATGCGGAGGGTCATCAGCGCGGTCGGGAAGGTCGCCCGCCGCCACGGCCTGGTCCTCGGCATCGGCGGCGCGCACGCCGGCATCCCCGGCTTGATGCGCTCGGTCGAGCAAGCGCGGCTGGCCGCCCATGTCGCCCGCGACGGCGGACCGGGGACGGTGCAATGGTTCGACGGGGTGGGAGCCCGCGCCACCCTGGCCTGGCTGCCGCGCGGCCAGATCGCCGCGGTGGCCGAACTCTCCCTCCCCGACCTCGTAGCCGCCCGCGACCGCGTCTCGCTGGTCGACACCGTGCTCACCGTGCTGGACTGCGGCGGGTCACTCAGCCAGGCCTCCACCCGGCTGGGAGTGCACCGCAACACCGTCCTCGCACGGGTGGCGCGGGCTAAGGAGCTGGGCCTGGTGGTAGACGACCCGAACCGCCGCCTGGCGATGCACGTGCTCTGCTACGCCCTGGCAACCCTGTGGAAAGCGCCATAGCCCGCACCATGGACACATAACGCTGTCAGAACGGCCGAAGAGCAGCGTTAGGTGTCCGTAATGCGAGGTTCTATTCCGTAGCGCTGCATCGCTGTTGTCAGCGTGATGTGGCGGTCCAGCACATCCGCGCGGACGTCGGCCTCGGCGCGTTCCACCGGGTCGCCGAAGCCGCCACCGCCGCCCGTGGCGCACCGCACCACGTCGCCCTTCTTGAGGGGTGCGCCGTTGACCTTCAGCATCCGCCGCTCGTCCGCTCTCCCAGGGTTGATCACGACCTCGGGGCCGGTGGCGTCCTCACCGCCGAACAGACCCCACGCAGGCTGCCGCGACCGCTCGAACCACAGCGAGATCGAGCAGTCGCACAGCGCCTCGTACTCGCGGATGACGCCGTTGCCACCGCGCCACCGGCCCGCCCCACCGGAGTCGGCGCGGATGCGGTACTCGCGGATGCGCAGCGGGTAGCGCGTCTCCAGCACCTCGATCGGGATGTCCTTCAGGGAGCCGTTGACGTTGTTGATCAGCGCGCTCTCCCCGTCCGAGCCCTGCCAGGCACCCCAACCGCCGACGGTGGCCTCCAGGTTGACGAACTCGCGGCCCACGAGGGGATCGAGCCCCGAGGTCAGCACGATCATCGAGTCGCCGTGGCTCGCTCCGGCCACCCGCTCGGGCACGGCGGGCGCCAGCGCCCTGGCGACCATGTCGATGAGCAGGCCGAGGTGGGAGAAGTACCACTGGCACGCCGCGGGCGCCTGCGCGCCGAGCACGGAGCCTTCCCGCACCTGGGTGGTCATCGTGCGGAACGAACCGCCGTTGCCGGGCAGGTCGGGGCTCACGAGGAGCTTGTAGCCGACCCGCAACGCCGACACGGCCTGGGCGACGCCGCAGTTCACCGGCCCGGTGGTCTGGTCGGCGGACTCCCGGACGTCGAAGTCGATGGTGTCGCCGGCGACGGTGATCCGCAGCCGGATCGGCACCGGGGCGTCGAGCACGATCCCGTCGTTGTCCAGCACGCCCTCGGCGGTGTAGACGCCGTCGGGGATCGCGGTGATCGTCGCGCGCTCCAGCGCCTCGGTCTGGCGGAAGATCTCGTCGCGCGCCTGCGTGAGCGTGTCGAGCCCGAAGCGCTGCACGATCTCCTGGAGGCGCTTCTCCCCCATCGTGATGCAGGCGATCATCGCGTGCATGTCCCCGGTGGTCGGGTACGGGAAGCGCACGTTGCGGGCGATGGTGTCCATCAGCGCACGCTCGTCGGCTCCGCCGGAGACGAGTTTCTGCGGACCCAGCCGCAGCCCTTCCTGGAAGATCGTCACCGAGTCCATCGAGCCGCCGGGGTCCTTCGAACCGACGTCCACCCAGTGGGCACGCGACGCGGTGAACCCCACGAGCTCCGTCCCGACGAACACCGGGCCGAAGATCGTGACGTCGTTGAGGTGGGTGCCACCGAGATAACTGTCGTTGAGGATCCAGACGTCGCCGGGCTCCCACACATCCCGGCCGAAGGTCTCCTCGGTGGCCTTGGTGCAGGTCTCCAGGTTGCCGAGGAAGATCGGCAACCCTGCGGACTGACCGAGTACCTGGTGGTCGGCATCCAGCAGCGCCACCACGCAGTCGCCGCACTCGTAGATGATCGGGGTGTAGGCGGAGCGGATGAGGGTGGCGTTCATGTCCTCCGCTGCGGAGTTCAGCGCGTTGCGGATGATCTCGACGGTGACCGGGTCCACCCCGATGGTCGTGCTGGTCATGCCTTGCCCTCCACTCGGATGATCATCGAACCGAGCTCGTCGACGGTCAGCTCGTATCCCGGCGGGACGACCGTGGTTGCCGTGTCCTCCACGACGACCGCCGGTCCGGTGAGGCCGTGACCGGCGAGCAGGTCGTCGCGACGCACCACCACCGTGTCGCGGGCTTCGCCGTCGAAGACCACCTGTCGCACCTCGTGCGGGAACTCCGGCGACTGCGCGAGCGGCCACTTCTGCGGCTCGGGGCGGCCAAGGTCCCCGAACGCCGTGGTGCGCAGCGTGACGAACTCGATCGGCGCACCGAGGTTCGCGTGGCCGTAGCGGCTCTTGTGCATGTCGGCGAACCGCCGTGCGACCACGTCGAGGAAGTCCGCCCGCGCCGGCTCCGCGGCGTCGGTGAGCGGCACCGTGAGCGTGTACTCCTGCGCCTCGTAGCGGATGTCGACCGCGTGGGACACCGCCCGGTCCTGCTCCGGCACACCCTCATTGCCGAGGGTGGCGAGCGCGTCGCGCTCGATGCCGGCGAGCACCGCCGCCATGCCTGCGCCGTCGAGATCGGCGTCGAGGGAGAAGTACGGCTGGGTCAGGTCCTTGCGGATCCTGGTCTGCAGCATCCCCCACGCGGAGAAGGCACCGGGGAAGCGCGGCACGATCGTCTCCGCGATGCCGAGCTCCCTGGCGAGGAAGACCGCGTGCATCGGGCCTGCCCCACCGAAGGCGACCAGGCTGGAGTCACGGGGCTCCACACCCCGGGAGACCGTGATCGTCCGGATGGCCTGCGCCATCTTCGAGTTGGCGACGTCGCAGACACCCTCGGCCATCGCCACCGCGTCCAGCCCGAACTGCGCGCCCAGGCCCTCGACGGCGGCCACCGCCAGGTCCACGTCGAGCGACATCGAACCGCCCGCGAACCCGTCGGGATCGATGCGCCCGAGCACGAGGTTGGCGTCGGTGACGGTGGGTTCGGTGCCGCCGCGCCCGTAGCAGGCCGGGCCGGGCCGGGCGCCCGCCGAGCGTGGCCCGACCCGCAGCCCGCCCGCCTCGACCCAGGCCACCGAGCCGCCGCCCGCTCCGACGGTGTGGATGTTCACGACGCTCATCAGCATCGGCAGGCCTTCGAGGTGCGCCTCGGCCGACACATCCGGCTCGCCGTCGACGATCAGGGAGACGTCGAAGGACGTGCCGCCCATGTCGATGCCGATCAGGTTGGGCCGCGACGCCTCCCGCGAGAGCTCTGCGCACGCGATCGCGCCCCCGACGGGGCCGGACAGCAGCGTCTGCAGCGGCCGGTGTCGGGCGGAGTCTGCGGTCAGAATCCCGCCGGAGGACTGCATCACGTGCAGCGGAACCCGAAGCCCACGCTCCCGCAACCGTGATTCGAGGTTGCTGAGGTAGCGCCGAACGATCGGGCCCGTGTAGCTCTCGACGACCGCCGAGGACGTCCGCTCGTACTCGCGCCACTCCTTGGCCGCCTCGTGCGAGAGCGAGACCGTGAAGTCCTCGCCCAGCTCCTCCAGCACGATCTCGCGGGCCCGCAGCTCGTGGGCCGGGTTCTGGTAGCTGAACAGGAAGGCGATCGCGATCGCCCCGAGCCCCCGCTCCGCGGCCGCGGCCGCGGCGTCCCGCACGGCCTGCTCGTCCAGCGGCTCCAGCTCCGTGCCGTCGACGGCCAGGCGCCCCCCGATGCCCACGGTGTCCCGGCGCGGCACGAGCGGCTCGGGCTTGCGGTAGTGCAGGTCGTACAGGCGGGTCCGGGGGCCCCGCGCGATGTGGTAGCTGTCCTCGGCGCCCGCCGTGGCCAGCAGGAGCACCGGCACCCCGCGGCGTTCGAGGAACGCGTTGAGGCCCTGCGTCGTGCCGTGCACCAGGAAGCTGATGTCAGCGGGTGCGTCGACCACCGCTGCCAGCCCAGAGACGACGCCCTCGCTCAGGTCTTCCGGGGTGGTCGAGGCCTTGCTCGCGGTGAAGGCCCCGGCCTCGTCGTCATAGGTGACGACGTCGGTGAATGTGCCCCCGATGTCCATCGCCACGCGGTACCGAGCCATGAGATCTCCCTCCGACGGCCGACGCCCGTGAAGCTAGGTGGCGGCGCCGCCGATGGGCTGTGCGCTGCGCATAGCCCGGGAGCGCAGGCGCGTGCGGAGCGCACGGCAGACCTACGGGTTCCGCAACGCTTCCCGTACGTCACATCGATCCCGGCCTGACGAAATCGTCATTCGCTGACGCCGGAACCAGATCCGCACATATCGCCGGGATTGCAGTCATCCTGACTCGCCGTCGGACAGCGACCGGATCGCGGCGCCGGCGCACAACACGTGACGCGCAGGCAACCAGCCGGCTACCGGCTCAGTCTCGGGCGTCGACGAGTGCAGCGATATCGGCACGCCCCACGCGGCAGCACCCGCCGACGACACGGGCCCCCTGCGCGATCCACTGCCGGGCGTCCTTCCCGGAGAACCGCGCCTGCCCCGTCCATTCCCCGCGCAAGACGTCCCAGCCCTCGCCGCTGTTCGGGTAGACGATCACGGGCTTCCCCGTGACCTCGCGGGCGATCGCGATCGCCGCCGGCACGTCGCTGGGGGCGCAACAGTTGACGCCGACCGCCACGATCTCCGGCACGCCGACGGGCACCGCGAATGCCTCAGCCAGCGACTGCCCGGCACGCGTGCGGTCGCCGTCGATGCTGTACGTCAGCCAAGCCGGGACGCCCAGCCCGGCCACGGCGGCCACCATGGCCTCGGCCTCGTCGACGTCAGGCACGGTCTCCATGGCAAGCACATCCGGGCCCGCCCCGGCCAGCACCTCCAGGCGGGGCCGGTGCCACGCCCGCAGCTCGGCCACACTCATCCCGTACCGACCTCGGTACTCGGATCCGTCCGCCAGGGCCGCACCGTACGGTCCGGCCGAAGCCGCGACCCACCGCCTGCATCCGTCGACGGCGAGCTCCGCGCGGGCCGCCTGCGCCAACTCCACCCCACGCCGCAGCATGCGCGTAGCGGCGGCCAGGTCGAGGCCGTGCTCTGCGAAGCCGGCGAAGGAGGCCTGATAGGTCGCCGTCGTGGCGATGTCGGCACCGGCGCGGAAGTACGCGCGGTGGACCGCGGTGATCTCGTCCGGGCAGTCGACCAGCAGCCGCGCCGACCACAACGCGCTCGACAGATCGTGGCCGCGCGCCTCGAGTTCGGTCGCCAGGCCGCCGTCCCCGATCAGGACGGCGCCCTCCGGTCCGGGAAAGCCCACCGACCCACCCTACTGACGCAATAGCGCAGGTCACCGAGCCGGCGCTGCTCGCGACTGCCGCTCGGAGACGTACGAGCGGTGCGTTGGTCCAGACCTATCGCGCGACCGCGCCGTCCGCTCGACACAGGGTCGCCGGACCGCCGGATCCATCCCCCGGAAGCGCCGACTCCGTGATCAGCGATTGCGGACCGAGCGGTGCCATCACGCGTCGCGGGACCACACGCCGCGATCACGGAGGGCGGGCAGGTGGGCGAGCGGCCCGCTCGCCCACACCTATTGAGCGAGAGTGCCGCTCGTTCACCACCGTGTCGGCTCCCGCGCACGCCGGCCGGGCACGGGCGCTGCGCCTCGCCACGGCCACATGGCCGATTGACCGTTGCCTGCAGGCGAGCACGATGAGACGACGTGGGTCGCCGCGGCGCGCTCACAGTGGTCGCCAGTCCCGCGGTGCGTCGTGCGTCTCACGTTCCGTCGGGCGAGGAGCCGACGGTGCCACCGCGACCACGAAAGAGGGATCGAGATGGGGAACTACTACTCCGAGGAGACCCACGGCCCGCATCAGTACTTCGAGCTGGGCGACTACGAGCTGGAGAGCGGAATCACCCTCCCCGACGCCAAGCTCGCTTATAAGACGCACGGCGAGCTGAACGAGGCCAAGGACAACGTCGTCCTCTTCCCGCACATGTGGTCGGGCACGCCCAAGGCGATGGAGATCTTCATCGGCCGCGATCGACCGCTCG
>DASYES010000778.1:0-2676 GCA_036498885.1 Pseudonocardia sp. | reverse complement strand
GGCCTCACGCGTTGTCGTTGGCGTGCACTATCCGCACGATGTGATCGCCGGCCTGATCCTCGGTGCGATGGTGGCCCTCGTCCTTCCGGTACCGGCCCGTCTACTGGCACCGACGGTTGCGCAGGCACGGAAGCGACCCCGTGCGGCATGGCTGCTCGGTCGTCCGGCCGCAGCGCGAGACGACGCCCCGACCGTTCGTCGTCACCGCCCACGCGCCTGAGACGGCGTCCGCGAAACTGATGGGCGTGCGCGCACTCGCCCTCTGGACGATCACGGCAGTGCCGGTGCTCGCGGCCGCGGTCGGGCCGTGGACCGGTCGGCTCGCGGTCGGAGAGGCCCTCGCAGGGCTGGCGGTTCTCGGCATCGCGGCCGCCGTCGTGCAGTGCCGGCCGGTCGTGGCGCTCCTGCTGGTGGTGGCGGCGTGGCAGATCACGTTCCTGTCGCAGGCCGAGCTGGACAGCACGCTCGGGATGCTCGCGTTCGCGGGAGGTCTGCTCGCGGTCAGCTTCGTGGCCGGCCGGAACGCGTCCACGGGCACGCCGGGTGCGGTGGTACTGCTGGCGGGCACCGCCACCGGCGCGGCGGGTGCCTCGGTTCTCGGCGGCGGGAGCGACACCGCCCTCGGGGCGGTCGCCGCGATGGCGGTGCTCGCCGTCGTGCCCTGGACGATCGGGCGGTACCGCCGCCAGTACACCCGGATGGTCCGGGCCGGCTGGGAGCACGCGGAACGGGTGGAACGCGAGCTCGAGCTGGCCGAGGACAGGGCCAGAACCCGCGAACGGGCCCGGCTGGCCGGTGAGATGCACGACCTGATCGGCCACGAGCTGGCGCACGCCACGCTGCGCATCGGTGCCCTCGAGGTGGACGCCGGGCTCGACCCGCGGCATAGATCGGCGGCAGGCGGCGCCCGCGCGGCCCTGACCACGGCCGCCGAACGGCTGGCCGACGCGGTACGGGTGCTGCGCGCGGATCAGGCCGGCACCGAGGGTTCCACCGAGTCGGTGACCGAGCTCGTGGCCCGGACCCGAACGTCCGGGCTCGACGTGGAGCTCGTCGCGAACCCCCCGCGCGAGCACGACCCCCTCATCGTGCGGACGATCCACCGCGTGGTAGCCGAAGCCCTCACCAACACCATCAAGCACGCCCCGGGCGCGCCGGTGACCGTCCGGATCGAGGAGACCGACGAGGGCAGCGTCGTCCGGGTGACCACTGCAGCGGCGGCCGAGCCGCCGCCCGAACCGGGCGTCACCGGTGGGTACGGCCTGCTCGGGCTCGCCGAGCGGGTGCGGCTCGTCGGAGGGCGATTCGATGCCGGTCACCGCGCCGACGGCGGATACGAGGTCACGGCGCGCATCCCCCACCGGCCCTCCGCGCCCGCGGAACCGGCCACGGCCACGTACCTGTACCGCAGGCAGGCCGAGTTGCAGGTGCGGCGCAGCGGACGCCGGACGGTCCTGGTCACCGCCGCGGTGTCGGCAGCGGTCGTCGCCTCCGCGGTGGCCTACATGGTCGTCGACGCGGTCACGTCGGTGCTCGACCCGGCCGACTACGCGCGGCTCACGGTCGGGCAGGACCGGTCGTCCATCACTCCGGTACTACCCGCCGAGACACGGGTCGACCTGCCCGACGGTGGGCCGCCACCACCGGTCGGCGCGGTCTGCAACCACTACAGCACCCACCCCAACCCGTTCGACGAACACGGGAGCGACCTGTACCGGCTCTGCTTCCGCGACGGGCGGCTCGTGAGCAAGGACCTGCTCGTCCGGGGCGGGCGGCTCGTGAGCGAGGACGAGCACGTCGGCAGCGAACGATGACGGGCCAGGACGGAGGCGTGACCCGCGTCGTGCTCGCCGACGACGAGGCCGTCGTGCGCGTGGGGGTGCGGGCCGTGCTCGCCGCGGCGCCGGAGGTCGAAGTCGTCGCCGAGGCACAGGACGGGCGCGAAGCGGTGGACCTGGTGCTGGCGCACCGCCCGGACGTCGCCGTACTGGACATCCGGATGCCGCGGCTCAACGGACTCGAGGCGGCAGCGGAGATCCGCAGGTTGTCCGTCGGCACGGCGGTGCTGGTGCTGACCACTTTCGCCGAGGACGCCTACATCTCCCGGGCGCTCGGGGAGGGAGCCGGGGGCTTCGTGCTCAAGACGGGTGACCCCACCGAGATCATCGCGGGCGTGCGCGCCGTCGCCTCCGGCGCGGCCTACCTCTCGCCCTCCGTCGCCCGGCGGGTGATCGACCACCTCGCTGCCACCGGGTCGCACCTCGGTGCCGCACAGCAACTCGCCGGGCTGACCAACCGGGAACGAGAGGTACTCGGGCTCCTCGGCTCCGGGATGTCCAACGCCGAGATCGCCGAACACATCCACGTGGTCGAGGGCACCGTCAAGGTTTATGTCAGCGGGATCTTCCGGCGGCTCGGGGTCCGCAACCGGGTGGAAGCAGCCATCGTGGCCCACGAGGCGGGCCTCATCCCGCGCGAAACCCGCCCGGCACCCGGCGGCACGCCGCCTTAGCCGCGGCAGCCCCCGGGGGCGTCTCAGGTGCCGAATCCGGGCGACTCGCGGGCATGGAACGGGCGACTCGCGGGTGTGGGCGGCAACTCGCGCGCTGAAAGCGGGCGACCCGCCGGCCCAGGCCCGAGCCGCCGGCTGTGCCCGCGAGTCGCCCGTTTTCGGCA
>DASYES010000777.1:0-4740 GCA_036498885.1 Pseudonocardia sp. | reverse complement strand
GTCGCCGTGGCGCCGCAGCGGTTTCCGCGCCACGTAGACCACGGCGGGCGGCAGGTTCCTCCACACCGCCGGAGTGATCGTCACCTCGCCGAAGTGCGCGCGCAGGTCGGCGAGCTGCTGCCGGGCGGGAGGTGCCCAGCGCGTCCAGGTGTAGGCGAACTGGGTGAAGACGCCGTCCGGGGCGAGCGCGTCGGTGATCACGGCGTGCAGGCCACGCCCGTCCGGGCCGGGGGAGTAGGCCACCCACGGCAACCCGCTCACCACCCCGTCGACGGCCGTGATCCCCCGGTCGGCGAGCAGTGCGGGCAGCTCACGGGCGTCGCCGAGCACCACGTCGACCTCGGGGTGGCGCTGCCTGAGCAGCTGCGCCCAACCCGGGTTGAGCTCCACGGCGATGTGCCGGACCCGCCCGCCGGTGCGTTCCTGGATGGCGCGGGTGAACGCGCCGGTGCCCGGGCCGAGCTCCACAACCACGGGGTCGCCGGTGGTCGCCAGCGGCGCCGTCATCCCCGCGGCGAGCGCCGCCGAACTCGGCGCGACGGCCGCGGTGTTGAGGGGATGGCGGATGAACTCGCGCAGGAAAAGGCCGGTGTCTGCCCAGGGCGACCGCGACATGATCAGCACCGTAGCCGCGGGGGTACCGCGCCGGAGCTGCGCGCCGGTACCGTCGAGGTGATGGCTGTCACCTGAGGGGGTACTCGTGCATCCGCACCGACTGCAGCAGCTCGTCGAATCCGTTCCGGACAACATCACTTCGGAGCAGCGCGCCCGTCTGCTCGCCCACGTGCAGACCTCGGACGGCTGCCGCGCCCGCGCGGCCCGGGTGCGGCACGAGCTGAGCCAGGCCCTCGACGGCGGCGACTGCGGAGTGGACCGCGCGCTCGACCTGGCCTGCGAGCTCGACACCCTCGATCGTGTCCAGGAGCGGGTGGATGGGTGGCTGGGCGTGCTCGTGGATGAGCTGACCCATTCGCCGCGGACCGTGCACTACGACGACGGTGTGCCGGCCTGACGGTTACTCCATGAGCTGATCCTCCGAGGGCGAAACCGGACAGGACGACGCAGCCGGCGGTCCTACGGTCGCCCCATGGATCTCCTCGAGTTGGCTCCCCGGCTACATCTGCTGCGTTTCTCAGTGGGGCAGGCCTACCTGTGGCAGGACGGCGACGACCTGACGTTGATCGACACAGGACCTGCCGGTTCCGCACCGGCCATCGCCGCCGCGGTCGACAGCCTCGGGACGCTTCGGAGGGTGGTACTCACCCATTTCCACGCCGACCACACCGGCTCCGCTGCAGAGATCGGATCATGGCCCGGCGTCACCGTGCTCGCCCACGGTGCCGACGCGCCGATCATCCGCGGGGAGCGACCAGGGCCACCCCCCGTCTTCAGCGAGGCCGAGCGCGAGCTGCACGCCCGTGTCGCGCGCGACCTGCCACCCGCCCCGCCTGCCCGCGTCGACGTCGAGCTCCACGGTGGTGAGGACCTCGACATCGGTGCGGGCGCTCGCGTGCTGCACGTACCCGGCCACACCGACGGCAGCATCGCCCTGCACCTCGCCGATCGGGTGCTGTTCACCGGCGATGTGATCGCGGAGCACGGCGGAGAGCTGATGCTCGGCCCGTTCAACCTCGACCGTGCCCGCGCTGCGGCGTCGATGCGCCTGCTGGCCGCCCTGGATGTCGATATCGCATGCTTCGGGCACGGCGACGCGCTCGTCGGCGGGGCAGGTGAGCGGCTGCGTCACCTGCATGGGTGAGGATGGGGGCAGGTGACCCCTACGGAGAGGCAGCGACGTGCGTTCGGTGCAGGTGGTGCGGTTGGACGGCCCAGCGGCGGTCGAGGTACGGGACGCCCCGGAGCCTCAGCGACGAGCCGACGAGGTGCTGATCGACGTACGTGCCGCCGGCGTGAACTTTCCCGACGTGCTGCAGAGCAAGGGTCTCTACCAGTACCGGCCCGACCTCCCGTTCGTCCTCGGGTCGGAGGTGGCCGGCGTCGTGCGGGAGGCGCCCGACGGCTCGCCGCTGCAGCCCGGGGGGCGGGTGGTCGCGTTCTCCGGCACCGGCGCCTTCGCCGAGGTCGCGGCGGTGAGCGCCGACCACGTCCTGCCCCTGCCCGACGAGGTGTCCTTCGCCGCAGGCGCTGCCCTGCCGATGAACTACCTCACCGCGCACTTCGCGTTGCTCGTGCGCGGGCACCTGCAGCCGGGGCAGACGGTGCTCGTGCACGGGGCGGCCGGCGGGGTCGGCACAGCGTGCACCCAGCTTGCGGTGGCACTCGGCGCGCGCGTGGTGGCAGTGGTCTCCACCAAGGAGAAGGCCGAGGTGGCCCGTGCCGCGGGCGCCCACGAGGCGGTGCTCGCCGACGGGTTCCGCGACGCCGTGAAGAGCCTCACCGCAGGTGCGGGCGTCGACCTCGTCGTCGACCCGGTCGGTGGCGACCGTTTCACCGATTCGCTGCGCTGCCTCGCGCCGGCGGGCAGGCTGCTCGTCGTCGGCTTCACCGCGGGCGAGATCCCGACGGTGCGCGTGAACCGGCTGCTTCTCAACAACATCGACGTCGTCGGCGTCGGCTGGGGTGCGTACGCGCTCGCCCGGCCCGGTTACCTCGCCGAGCAGTGGGCCCAGCTGGAGCCGCACCTGCGATCGGGCGCCCTCGATCCCGTGATCTCCGAAACCCTCCCGCTGGTGCAGGCGGCGGACGCCCTGGCCCGGATCGACGAGCGAACGGTCACCGGCAAGGTTGTGCTGGAGACGTCCTGAGCGTGCGGCCGCGGCATCGCATCGTGTCCGCGGCCGCTCCACTGGTCAGGTGCGCTCGGGTGGGGCAGCGTTGCCGGCCGCCCCGTTGCTGCCGCCCGCGGTCTCGGCCGGTCCGTCACCGGGCATCCCCGGGTGCGGCTTCACCGAGACCACGAACCCGTCGGCGTAGTTCTTCGAGCCGTAGTCGACCGCCTGCGCGACGACGGCCGTGGAGCGCCGGTCGCGCAGCATGAGCGGGTCGTGGCGCAGATCCTTCGCCAGCGCCACACACAGCACCACCATCACCACCGCGAACGGCGCGGCCATGATGATCGTGATGTTCTGGATGCCGGTGAGCGCCTCGCCCTCGTCGCCAACGAGCAGCATGATGATCGCGATAGCGCCCATCACGACGCCCCAGAACACCACCACCCAGCGAGCCGGGGTGATCGAGCCGCGCTGCGAGAGGGTGCCCATCACCACTGCTGCGGCGTCGGCGCCGGACACGAAGAAGATCGCGATCAGCACCATCGCGATGATGCTGAGCACGCTGCCGAGCGGCAGCGTGTCGAGCAGCCCGAACAGCTGGGCCTCGGTGGGCTGGGAGGCCAGGTCGGTGCCGCTGCGCTGCAGGTTGATCGCCGCTCCGCCGAAGATCGCGAACCAGAGCAGGCTCACGAGGCTCGGGATGAGGATGACGCCCGTGATGAACTGCTTGATCGTGCGACCGCGGCTGATCCGGGCGATGAACATGCCGACGAAGGGGGTCCAGGAGATCCACCAGGCCCAGTAGAAGACCGTCCAGCTCGCCAGCCATTCAGCAGTGGCGTCGCCGCCCGTGGCGGCGGTGCGGGCGGCCATCTGCGAGAGGTTGCCGAAGTAGTCGCCGATGGCCGTCGGGATCAGGTTGAGGATCAGGATGGTCGGCCCGGCCACGAACACGACGAGCGCCAGCACTGCGGCGAGCACCATGTTGATGTTCGAGAGCCACTGGATGCCCTTGGCGACCCCGGTGACGGCCGAGCAGATGAACGCGATGGTCAACACCGCGATGATCGCCACCAGGAGGAAGTCACCCAGCGGGGGCAGCCCGTAGGCCTGCAGTCCGCCACCGAGCTGCAGCGTGCCGAGCCCGAGGGACGCCGCGGAACCGAAGAGCGTGGCGAAGATAGCGAGTATGTCGATCGCCCGGCCGAACGTGCCCTCGCTGCGCCGCGCGCCCAGGAGCGGCGCGAAGGCGGAGCTGATCAGCTGGCGGCGCCCCTTGCGGAACGTGCTGTATGCGATCGCGAGCCCGACCACCGCGTAGATCGCCCACGGGTGCAGCGTCCAGTGGAAGAGCGTGGTGGCCATCGCGACGTCCAGTGCCTCGGCCGAGTTGGCGGGCACGGTGCCCGGCGGCGGGCTCGTGAAGTGGGCGAGCGGTTCGCTGACGCCGTAGAACATCAGGCCGATGCCCATTCCGGCGCTGAACATCATCGCGACCCACGAGACGGTGCGGAACTCGGGCTTCTCGCCGTCGCGGCCCAGCGGGATCTTCCCGTAGCGGCTGACGGCGAGCCACAACGCGAACACCACGAAGCCACTCGCGGCCAGCACGAACGCCCATCCGCCCGCGTTCATGACGCCGGCGAGCACCGCTGCGGCGACCGCGCTCAGCGTGTGGGTGGACAGCGTGCCCCAGACGATGAAGGCGACGACAAGGGCCGCGGCCACACCGAAGACCCACCAGTCCACCGGCTGGCGCTGCTCGGCGGAACCTCCGTGGGAGGCCGCATCCATCGGGGCGGGATCACTACCCCCGGGTGTCTCGCTACTCCTGGGTGTCTCGGAAACGGTCATGGTCTGCGGCCCCGAGGCGCGGGGCCTCCCCCTCACGTGCGGATGAAGCGGATGAACGGGCAACGTTCGCGGATGGGTCACACTGCGTCGCCCGGCCTGGCGCCGTCAACTTGGACGTAGGGTCCCGCAACCTTCTCGTTGTGCAACGGGCGGA
>DASYES010000776.1:0-10829 GCA_036498885.1 Pseudonocardia sp. | reverse complement strand
CGGCTGCAGAAGGTGCTGGCCCAGGCCGGCGTCGCGTCCCGCCGTGCGGCGGAGGAGCTGATCGCGGCGGGCCGGGTGAGCGTCGACGGCAAGATCGTGCGGGAGATGGGCCGCCGGATCGACCCGGACACCGCGGTGGTGCACGTCGACGGGGCACGGATCGTGCTGCGCGACGACCTCGTGCACCTGGCGCTGAACAAACCCCGGGGGATCCTCTCCACGATGTCCGACGATCGCGGCAGGCCGTGCGTCGGCGACCTCGTCGTCGAGCGTGGCATCGTCGACGAGCACTTCGACGGCGCCCCCCGCGCGCGGCTGTTCCACGTCGGGCGGCTCGACGCCGACACCGAGGGGCTGTTGCTGCTCACCAACGACGGCGAGCTCGGCCACCGACTAATGCACCCCTCGTACGAGGTGGAGAAGACCTACCTCGCCGAAGTCGTCGGCCAGGTGCCGCGTGACCTCGGGCGCCGGCTGCGCGAGGGCATCGAGCTGGAGGACGGCCTGGTCGCGGTCCACTCGTTCAAGCTGGTGGACTCCACCGCCGGACGGTCACTCGTGGAGCTGGTGATCCACGAGGGGCGCAAGCACGTGGTTCGCAGGCTGCTCGACGAGGTCGGGTTCCCGGTGCAGCGCCTGGTGCGCACGGCCATCGGTGACGTGCGTCTCGGCGACCAGCGGCCAGGGCGCTTCCGCCCGCTCACCCAGCAAGAGGTCGGGTCGCTCTACCGCTCGGTCGGGATGTGACGGTGGCGGTTCGCGCGGTACGCGGTGCGATCCAGGTGGACGGCGACAGCCGGCAGGAGATCCTCGACGGTTCGGCGGAGCTCGTCAGCACCGTGCTCGAACGCAACGAGCTGACGGCCGACGACATCATCTCGATCGTCTTCACGGCCACGCCGGACCTCACCGCCGAGTTCCCCGCTTACGCGGCGCGCCTGCTCGGCCTGACCGACGTACCGCTGCTCTGCGCGTCGGAGATCGCGGTTCCGGGGGCGTTACCGCGTACGCTGCGACTGCTCGCGCACGTGGAGACCGAGCGGTCACGCGCCCAGCTGCGTCACGTGTACCTGAGGGGAGCAGCGGCGCTGCGCACCGATCTGCCCCAGTAGCTTCCGGCGGCTTGACCTGCGGTTTCGGCCCCGAGCTGAGATCATCGGCGGCCCGCACGGCATGATGGGCCGCGATCCGCGAACGGCGTGCGGCAAGATGGTAGGGCCGCTGGCCCGGACAGGGGCGAACGGTGACAGGGCGGTTGCGCGGGGTCGTTGCGATGGACGGCCCCTCGGGCACCGGGAAGTCCACGGTCTCGCGACGGCTGGCCGTCGTCGGCTCGGCCGCGTACCTCGACACCGGTGCCATGTACCGGGCGCTCACCCTGGCCGTGCTGCGCGCGGGCCTCGACGGCTCGGAGCCCGCGACCGAGCAGGTCGCGCTCGCCGCCGTGCCCGACCTGCGGTCGGTCGTCGATCCGGACGCTCCCCGGATCCTGCTGGCGGACGAGGACGTCGAGTCCGAGATCCGCGGCCCCGAGGTGACGGCAGCGGTGAGCGCGGTCTCGGCCGTGCCCGCCGTGCGGGCGACGCTGGTGGAGCGGCAGCGCGCGATCGTGGCCGACGCGCTCGCGACGGAGGGCGGCATCGTGGTGGAGGGCCGCGACATCGGCAGCGTCGTGGTGCCGGACGCCCCGTTGAAGGTGTACCTCACGGCATCGGAGCAGATCCGGGCCGCCCGCCGGGGCGCCCAGGACCGCAAGGCGGGACGCAGCGCGGACATCGGCAGCGTGCTGGCCGACGTCCGGCGTCGCGACCGCCTCGACTCCACACGCAAGACCTCGCCGCTGCACGCGGCGGCCGACGCCGTCGTGCTCGACACCGACGACCTCAGCGTCGACGCCGTGCTGGAGGAGCTGCTGAGGCTGGTACGGGAGCGAGGTCTCCTGACGTGAGCGCCGATCTGCCGCCTGGCTCGCTGCCCTGGCTGCACGACCTCGCCCGCTGGGTCGGCACGTGGCTCTTCGTGCCCGTCTACCAGGTGCGGGTGCACCACCGCGACCGCATCCCGGCCACCGGACCGGTCGTGCTCGTCGCGAACCACAGCGCGTTCGTCGACGGGCCGCTGCTGTTCGGACTACTGGGCCGCCGCGCGGTGTTCCTCACGAAGCAGGAGATGTTCGCAGGCGTGATCGGCTGGTGGCTGCCGCGGATCGGGCAGCTCGCGGTACGACGCGGAGAGCCCGACCGGCGGGCGCTGACGACCGCGCTCGACGTCCTGCGTGCCGGTGGCCTGATCGGCGTCTTCCCCGAGGGCACTCGGGGTGCAGGCGAGGTCGCGGCCGCGCAGCACGGGGCGGCCTGGCTGGCGCGCACCGCGGGAGCGGAGGTGCTCCCGGTGGTCTGCCGGGGTACCCGTCGGCCCGACGGTTCGGTTAGGCGGTGGCGACCGAAGGTGGACATTCTCGTGGGAGAGCCGCTGACCGTGGCCACCGGTGGCGGCCGGGCCGGCCTGGCCACCGCCACCGAGACCGTCCGGGCCGAACTGGCCGGGATGGTCCGTGAACTCGATGATGTTCGGAGCAGGACGTGAGTGGTACCGAGGGCCCGCGGGTGGGGCCGAGCAACGACACCCGGCCGGTCGACGACGGTGACGTCGCCGCGATGGCAGCACTGGGGCTCCAACCTGGCGAGTTCGTGAGCGCCGATGACGAGGACAGCCCCGGGTCCACCGACGACGGGTTCCCCGAGTCGGGTGTGCTGCCCCCCGCACCGGTGCTCGCCGTCGTCGGGCGTCCGAACGTCGGCAAGTCCACGCTGGTCAACCGGCTGATCGGGCGCCGTGAGGCGGTGGTGCAGGACATCCCGGGCGTCACCCGCGACCGCATCGCCTACGACGCGCTCTGGAACGGCCGCCGGTTCACACTCGTCGACACCGGCGGCTGGGAGCCCGACGCCACCGGGCTGCAGGCGGCCGTCGCCGCGCAGGCCGAGCTGGCCATCCAGACCGCCGATGCGGTGCTGCTGGTGGTGGACGCGAGTGTCGGCGCCACCACCACCGACGAGGCCGTGGCCAGGGTGTTGCGCCGCTCGGACCGTCCCGTCCTGCTCGCCGCCACGAAGGTCGACGACGACCGGCTGACCTCGGACACAGCCGCCCTGTGGCGGCTCGGGCTCGGTGAACCCCACCCCGTCAGCGGCCTGCACGGGCGGGGTTCGGGCGATCTGCTCGACGCCGTGCTCGAGGCACTGCCGGAGAGCCCGCGGGATCTCCCCGGTGGGGGCGCCGCGGGACCGCGCCGTGTGGCGCTGGTCGGCAAGCCGAACGTCGGCAAGTCCAGCCTGCTCAACCGCGTGTCCGGGGAGGTCCGTTCGGTCGTCCACGACGTCGCGGGCACCACCGTCGACCCCGTCGACTCGCTCGTCGAGCTGGACGGCGAGGTGTGGCGGTTCGTCGACACGGCGGGCCTGCGCAAGCGCGTCCACACCGCGAGCGGCATGGAGTACTACGCCAGCCTGCGCACCCGCGCGGCGATCGAGGCAGCAGAGGTCGCGGTCGTCCTGATCGATGCCAGCGAGCCCATCGCCGAGCAGGACCAGCGCGTGATCGGGATGGTGGAGGAAGCGGGCCGGGCCCTCGTGCTCGTGTTCAACAAATGGGATCTCGTCGACGAGGACCGGCGGCTCGCGATGAAGCGCGAGCTCGAGCGCGACCTCGTTCGCGTCCAGTGGGCCGAACGGGTCAACGTCTCTGCCCTGACCGGACGTGCGATCGCGAAGATCGCCCCGGCGTTGCGCACCGCGCTGCAGTCCTGGGACCGGCGGATACCCACCGGCAGGCTCAACGGCTGGCTGTCCGAGGTGGTCGCCGCGACCCCGCCGCCGGTGCGCGGGGGAAAGCAGCCGAAGGTTCTGTTCGCGACCCAGGCCCAGACGCGGCCGCCGACGTTCGTCCTGTTCACGAGCGGGTTCCTGGAGGCGGGCTACCGGCGGTTCCTGGAGCGACGGCTCCGCGAGGAGTTCGGGTTCACCGGGTCACCCGTGCGGATCTCGGTGCGGGTGCGCGAGAAGCGGCCCCGCAAGCGCTGAGCTGGATTGGGGAGGACCGGTACGCTCCGGTTACTCTCGGCCACATGGCGGTCGACGCGGCGCAGGGGAGGGCGCCCGTCCGTGTGGTGCTCGCCGACGACGAGCCACTGATGCTCGCCGGGCTGCGCACCGTCCTCGAGGCGGGGGGTGCGGTGCGAGTGGTCGGCCAGGCCGGAGATGGGGCCGAGCTGCTCGCCGCCGTCGACGCCCACCGGCCCGACGTGGTGCTCGCCGACGTCCAGATGCCGGGCACCGACGGACTCTCGGCCCTGCGCGCCCTGCGCGCCCGGCCCGATGCCCCGCCCGCCGCGATCCTCACCACCTTCGACCACGACGACTACGTCGCCGAAGCCCTGCGAATCGGGGTCCAGGGCTTCCTGCTCAAGGACACCGATCCCGACGCGCTCATCCGGGCCGTACGCGACCTCGCAGCTGGCGGCGCCGTACTCGACCCGCGCATCACGGCGCGGTTGCTGCCCCGCCTAGCGGCCGGGTGGCCCCCGCCGCCGCCCGCCGGGCTGACCTTGCGCGAACAGCAGGTGCTGCGGGGGCTCGCGGCAGGCGAGTCGAACGCCGCGATCGCGTCCCGGCTGGGACTCGCCGAGGCCACCGTCAAGAAGTACGTCTCGGCACTGCTCACCAAGCTCGGGGCGGAGAACCGCGTGCAGGCGGCGCTGATGGCGCAGAACTGGGGCATCACGTGAGGAGCGCGGGACGGGCGCCCCGAACGGGGGGAATCTGACGATGAGCTGGAAGCGACTACGTCGCGCCACCACGGAGCTCGCCGCCATATCCGTGCCGGCGATCGCGGTGCTCTGGGCGGAGCCACCGTTCTCGTGGTCGGTGCCGGCGGCTCTCGTTGCCTGCGGGCTGCTGCCGCTGCGCCACATCTGGCCCCCGCTCGCCGTCCTCGCCGCCCTGTGGGGCCTCGCGGGCGGACTCGCATGGCCTGCCGCACTGGTCGCGCTCTACGCCCTCGGCAGGCGCGGTGCACGCACGTTGGCCACTGTTCCGTGGCTCGTGCTTCCGGTCGTCGCGGCCGTCGGGCCGGTGCTGCTGACCCAGGCGCTGCCCTGGCAGCGGATCGTGCTCACCGTCGCGTTCGTCGCGTTGTACGCGATCGCGCCCACCGCGCTGGGGCAGCTCATGACCACCCGCGCCCGGTTGACGGAGAGCCTCAGGGACCTCGAACGAGCGCGTGAGGAAGCACTGGCGGCCTCGCAGGAGGCAGCGCGGGCACAGGAGCGGGCGCGGATCGGCCGCGAGATCCACGACTCGGTCGGGCACCATGCCACGCTGATCGCGGTGGGGGCGGCGGCGATCGCCACCACCACCGGGGAGGACGAGACGCGCCGCGGGGCCGAGCAGCTCCGGGCGCTCGCCAAGCGGGCGCTCGCGGAGATGCGGGTCGCGCTCGGCATGCTCGACGGGCGCGAGCACACCCCAGGACTGACTGGCCTCGCGGCCCTCGTGGCCGGGTCGCGGGCCGCTGGCGTCGACGTCGAGTTGCAGCACACCGGCACACCCGGCGAAGCCGCCCCCGCCGTCGAGCGTGCCGTTTACCGCGTGGTGCAGGAGTCGCTGACGAACGCCACCCGCCACGCGCCCGGCACCGCCATCCGTGTCGACCTGCGCTGGCTCCCCCACGAACTGGAGGTGCAGGTCGGCAACTCGGCCCCCACCGACCCGGCGCGGCCGCGGCGCGAGCCGCTGGGCGGCGGCGGAGCCGGCCTGACGGGCCTCGCCGAACGCGTCGAGTCGGCGGGCGGCCGGCTGTCGTGGGGACCCGTGGTGGATGCCGGGTTCGTCGTGCGAGCGAGCTTCCCGTTGCGCGCCGTGCCGCCTCCCGCCGCCCCGGCCCGCGAGGAACAGCCCGCGTAGCCCGCGGTCAGGCGGGCAGCGCGCGCAATCGTTGCAGGAGCTCCGCGAGCCGGGCGGCGTCCTGCGCACCGAGCTCGTCGACCAGCGCGTCCGCGACGCCTGCCACGGCCGGTGCGATGCGGGCGTGGGTGCTGCGGCCGTGCTCGGACAGGAACACCAGCACGCGTCGCCGGTCGATCTCGTCGGCCCGCCGATACACCAGCGCCCGGTCCACGAGCCGGTCGACCATCTTGGTGAGGGTGGGCGGCGGTACCATCGCGTGACCCGCGATCTCCGTCATGGGGCGTCCGGTCCCGTCGGCGAGCAGGGTGAGCACCCGCCACTGCTCCAGCGTGACGCCGTGCGGGCCAAGCGCGGCCTCGATGCGGCGGGACACCTGGTAGGCCGCCTGGCCGAGCAGCTCCGGAACCCCGGCCGTGAGCGCGGACGGGTCGGCCGCGGGCACCCGAGAGAGGGTCACATCTTCCTCCTTCGGCCGCGTGACGTGGCCGCCCACATCGTAAACACTGTCACCGGCAGGGTCTCCCCATCGGGCCTCGTCGTCGGGCATCGTCAGCGGCAGAAAGCCATATCGCAGGAAAGTCACCTCGACACCGGGCGAGAGCGGGACCGGGGATGCGCCATGAGCCGTGACACGCTGGAAGTCGCCTTCGTGGTACCGCGTAGCGGGCCCGCGGCGATTGTGGGCCCGTCATGCGAGGCGTGCGGTCTGCTGGCGGCAGACGAACTCAACGCAGGCGGCGGGGTGCTGGGGCGGGAGCTACGGCTGCTGGTCGTCGACGGCGGACGAGCCCCGCAGGCGGTGGCCGGGGACATCGACCTGCTGCTCAGCACGGGAGCGGTCGAGGCGGTCACGGGCTGGCACATCTCGGCGGTCCGCCAGCAGCTCGCGCCGCTCGTGTCCGGCCGCGTGCCCTACGTGTACAGCCCCTTGTACGAGGGCGGCGAGCGAACCCCGGGTGTCTTCATGGCGGGGGAGACCCCGGACCGGCAGCTCCTCCCGGCGCTTCGCTGGATGGCGGGAGAACTGGGCGTCCGGACGTGGTGCGTGGTCGGGGACGACTACGTGTGGCCGCTCGCCTCCGCGGCGGTGGCGCGCCGCTTCGCGCAGTACTCGGCGGACGTCCGGATCGTCGACGAGGTGTTCGTGCCGTTGGGCACCCAGGACTTCGCCACGGTCATCGAACGCGTCGGGCGCAGCGGTGCCGACGGGGTGCTGATGCTGCTGGTCGGCTCGGACGCCGTCCGGTTCAACCGCGCGTTCGCTGCTGCCGGGCTGGACAACGTGTGCGTGCGGCTCAGCCCGCTCATGGACGAGAACATGGTCTTCGCCACAGGCGCCGCGGCCACCCGTGAGCTCTACGCCGCTTCCGGCTATTTCGAAGCGCTCGCCACGAGCTCGGGGCTCGACTTCTCCCGCCGCTACGCCGCCCGATTCGGCGTACAGGCCCCGGTGCCCGGGTCGCTCGGCGAATCCTGTTACGAGGGCGTGACGTTGCTGGCGAGGCTGGCCGAGAGGGCCGGGAGTCTCGGGTCCGAGGAGCTCGCCGCAGCCGCCGAGACCCTTGCCTACGACAGTCCACGTGGGACGGTCCGGATGGCGGGCAACCACCTGCTGCAACGGGTCTACCTGGCCCGAGCCGACGGACTGGATCTGGACGTCGTCGCCCAGCTCCAGGCTTGACTGAATGTTTTGATCAAAATAGTTTCATCTGACAGCTTCAGCTCCAGGAGGTGACCTGCCGTGCCGACCTACGCATACCGGTGCCCCTCGGGTGATGACTTCGAACTCGTCCGGCCGATGGCAGAGGCCGCCGACCCGGCAACCTGTCCCGAATGCGGGGAGGCCGCCCGCCGTGTCTTCGGCGGCCCGGCGTTGCGCCGACTCGACCCCTCACTGCGCCGAGCGCTCGACGCCGGCGAGCAGAGCGCCGACTCCCCGCCGGTCGTCACGTCCGTCCCGGGTCGGTCCCGCCGGGCAACGCCTGTCACCAGGGACCCCCGTCACGCCCGGCTGCCCCGTCCCTGAACCCATCGCAACCGCACGTGCCTCCCGGAGGTCCTCATGCCCGATGTCGTGTTCTCCGTCGACCAGGCCAAGTCCATGCGCGACCAGACGGTGCCCGGCCACAACCGCTGGCACCCGGACATCCCGCCCGCCGTCACGGTGCGCCCTGGCCAGTCGATCAGGGTCGAGTGTCGTGAGTGGACCGACGGGCAGATCGGCAACAACGACTCCGCCAACGACGTCCGCGACGTCGACCTGACCCACGCGCACATGCTGTCCGGGCCCATCTACGTGGAGGGCGCCGAGCCGGGTGACCTGCTCGTCGTCGACATCCTCGACCTCGGCCCGGTGCCGCAGGAGGTCGGCGACGCCCCCGGCCAAGGCTGGGGCTACACGGGGATCTTCGCGAAGCACAACGGCGGCGGCTTCCTCACCGACACCTTCCCGGACGCCTACAAGGCCATCTGGGACTTCGCCGGCCAGAAGTGCACCTCCCGCCACATCCCCGGCGTCGAGTACACCGGCATCACGCATCCCGGCCTGTTCGGCACCGCGCCGTCCGCCGAGCTTCTGGCCCGGTGGAACGCTCGTGAGCGCGCGCTGATCGCCACGGACCCGGATCGCGTGCCGCCGCTGGCCCTTCCGCCGCTGGAGGAGTCCGTGCTCGGCGGCACCGCCACCGGCGACGCGCTGTCGGCCATCGGCCGCGACGGCGCCCGCACCGTCCCGGCCCGGGAGAACGGGGGGAACCACGACATCAAGAACTTCACCCGTGGCTCGCGCGTCTTCTACCCGGTGCACGTGCCCGGGGCGCTGTTCTCCGGCGGCGACCTGCACTTCAGCCAGGGCGACGGCGAGATCACGTTCTGCGGCGCCATCGAGATGGGCGGCTTCATCGACTTCCACGTCGACCTGATCAAGGGCGGCATGGAGACCTACGGCGTCACGACCAACCCGATCCTCATCCCTGGCAACGTCGAGCCGCGCTACTCGGAGTTCGTCACGTTCATCGGAATCGGCGTGGACCACACGAGCGACACCCAGCTCTACAACGACGCCACCGCCGCCTACCGCAACGCGTGCCTGAACGCGGTCGAGTACCTGAAGAAGTTCGGCTACTCCGGCGCGCAGGCCTACCTGCTGCTCGGCTCGGCGCCGATCGAGGGCCGGGTGAGCGGCGTGGTCGACATCCCGAACGCCTGCTGCTCGCTGTACCTGCCCACAGCCATCTTCGACTTCGACATCCGGCCGTCGGCCTCGGGCCCCGTGGCTGCCGACCGGGGGAGTTGCGCGGTGTCGTCATGACCGGACCGGATGCGCCCTACGACGTCCACGAGATCCCGGACTTCACCCTGGAGTGCGGCGCCACGCTGCGCCCGGCCAAGGTGGCGTACCAGACCTACGGGACGCTCAACGCGGCGAAGGACAACGCGATCGTCTACCCGACCTGGTACTCGGGCCGCCACTGGGACAACGAGTGGCTGATCGGCGACGGCATGGCGCTCGACCCCGATCGCTGGTTCATCATCGTGCCGAACATGCTCGGCAACGGGCTGAGCTCGTCGGCGTCGAACACGCCGCCACCGTGGGACCGGGCCCGGTTCCCGCGAATCTCCGTCCGCGACAACGTGGCGTCGCAGCACCGCCTCGTCACCGAGGTGTTCGGGATCGAGACGCTCCCGCTGGTGCTCGGCTGGTCGATGGGTGCGGGGCAGACCTACCAGTGGGCCGTCAGTCACCCGGAGATGGTGCAGCGGATGCTGCCGTTCTGCGGATCGTCCCGGACGGCACCGCACAACCAGGTCTTCCTCGACTCTCTCCGCTGGGCCATGCGCGCCGACGCCGCCTTCGCCGAGGGCTGGTACGCACCGGACGCCTGGCCGGTACGCGGCCTGAGGGCGTTCGCCCGGATCTACGCGGGGTGGGGTTTCTCCCAGGCGTTCTACTGGGACGAGGTCTGGCGCGAGCTCGGGTACGCCTCGCTCGAGGACTTCGCCGTCGGCTTCTGGGAGGGCTTCTTCCTCGACGACCGCGACCCCAACAACCTCCTGACAATGCTCGACACCTGGTGGCGCGGGGACGTCGGCACCACGCCTGGCTTCGCGTCCACGGAGGAGGCACTGGCCTGCATCCGAGCCCGCGCCCTCGTGATGCCCGCGGAGAAGGACCTCTACTTCCCTCCCGAGGACGAGAAGTGGGCGGTCTCGCACATGCAGAACGCCGAGCTGCGCGTGATCCCCGGAGTCTGGGGCCACTTCGCGGGTGGCGGCGCCAACCCGGTCGACATCGCCTTCATCGACGCAGCGGTCGCCGAGCTACTGGCCCAGCCCTCCGGCATCTGACAGTTACCGGACGGTACCCACGAAGGTCGCCTCCGAAGGGCGACCGAGGGCGGTGGCGTCATTCCCCGGTGCGGCAGAGACTGGCCGGGCCGTGATCCCCGGACATCCGGGCGTGAGCGGGCGGACGAGTGGGGCTACCCGGGCACTGGGGGGAGTCGCGACCGGCCGGTGGGGGCGGATTGGCGATGGGGTAGGCTGATCGCGCTCCCTCGGGGGCGGCCGGGACGTGGCGCAGCTTGGTAGCGCACTTGACTGGGGGTCAAGGGGTCGCAGGTTCAAATCCTGTCGTCCCGACGGCACGATGGGCGGTTCCCTACGTCGGGGGAGCCGCCCATCAGCGTTTCTACCTGGGGAAACACGAATGGGCGCCGGTTTCACTTACGGGCCTTGTGGATCATGGCGGGCTGTCCACTGTGGTTATTGAACGTCAGGAAACGGCCAAATGAGGTCGGGATCCTTACCAAGCGAGCCCAAATGTGGTCAGCAGTGACTGACATCACAATCCGTCTGGCGGTC
>DASYES010000775.1:0-5520 GCA_036498885.1 Pseudonocardia sp. | reverse complement strand
ACTGGGCGTCGTCGTCGGTCTGGTCTCGCCCGCACTCGGCAAGGACCTCAAGCCCCTCGGCACAGCCTTCGTGAACCTGATCAAGATGATGATCTCCCCGGTCATCTTCTGCACGATCGTCCTCGGCATCGGGTCGATCCGTAAGGCCGCCACCGTCGGCCGGGTCGGCGGGCTGGCGCTGGCCTACTTCATCGGCATGTCCACGTTCGCGCTGGCGATCGGGCTCGTCGTCGGCAACGTCCTGCAGCCGGGCACCGGGCTGCAGCTCGGCGAGGCCGCGCACTACACGGCGCCCGACGCCGAGTCGCTGTCGGACTTCCTCGTCGGGATCATCCCGACCACGCTCTTCTCCCCGCTGGTCGGCGACAGCGTGCTCTCGACGCTGTTCGTCGCACTGCTGGTCGGCTTCGGGGTACAGGCCCTCGGGCGCTCGGGCGAACCGATCCTGCGCGGTGTGAACCACATTCAGCGGCTCGTCTTCCGAGTGCTCGCGATGGTCATGTGGGCGGCCCCGATCGGCGCGTTCGGCGCAATCGCGGCGGTCGTCGGCGAGACCGGCTGGTCCGCGGTGATCGCACTGTTCCAGATGATGGCGGCGTTCTACCTGACCTGCGCGATCTTCGTGTTCGGGGTGCTCGGGATCGTGCTGCGGCTCGGCGCCGGGATCAACATCTTCTCGCTGCTGCGCTACCTGAGCAGGGAGTTCCTGCTGATCGTCTCCACGTCGTCGTCCGAGTCGGCGCTGCCGAGACTGATCGCCAAGATGGAGCACGTCGGCATCTCCCGTCCCGTCGTCGGGATCACGGTTCCGACCGGCTACTCGTTCAACCTCGACGGCACCGCGATCTACCTGACCATGGCGTCGATCTTCATCGCGGACGCGCTCGGCAGGCCGATGTCGATCGGTGAGCAGATCGCGCTCCTGCTCTTCATGATCATCGCTTCCAAGGGGGCGGCCGGTGTTTCCGGCGCCGGGCTCGCCACGCTCGCGGGCGGGCTGGCCTCGCACCGTCCGGACCTCGTCGACGGTGTGGGCCTCATCGTCGGGATCGACCGGTTCATGTCGGAGGCCCGCGCGGTCACGAACTTCGCAGGCAACGCCGTCGCCACTGTCCTGATCGGCAACTGGGTCGGCGAGTTCGACCGCGAGCGCGCCGACCGCGTGCTGAGCGGCGCCGAGCCGTTCGACGAGGCCACGATGCTCGACGACGACCACGGCTCGGCCGAGCCGGCCGGCCGGGACACGGAGACCACCGCGCCGACCCCGCAGAAGCGAGCCGAGGACGCCACGGTCTGACGCCGAATGGACGTACCTCCCGGGGCGAGACGGACCCGCAGGCGTTTCGTCGAGGTCAGGGCGGGTAATCCCGGCGGCCTCCACCGTCGATGCGGACGGCGGGGTGTGGGTCGCGCGTCACGCGGCTCGACCCCCTCTCGTACCTGGGCGCGTACGCCCAGTCGGGTGACACACAAGGGCCCGCCGCGAGGGGTGGTTGTGCGTGGCGTTGCACGGTTCTGTCAGGCTGAGCAGTGAAGATGACCTGCGGACATCCGATTCGCGGTGTCCGCACGGAGAGGAGAACCACGACATGGCACTGCCCACGCTTACGCCAGAGCAGCGCGCTGAGGCCCTGAAGAAGGCCGCCGCTGCCCGCACTGCCCGCAAGGAGCTGCGCGACGCGATCGCCCGCGGGGAGCAGACCATCCCGGCGGTACTCGACCGCGCGAAGTCCGACACGGTCGTCGGGAAGACGAAGGTGGCCGACCTGCTCAAGAGCCTCCCTGGCTACGGGCCGGCCAAGGTCTCCGCGCTGCTCGAGCAGACGGGGATCGACGCCTCGCGGCGCGCAGCCGGGCTCGGCGAGCGCCAGCGCCAGGCGCTGCTCGACGCCCTCAAGTAGAAGACCCGCACCACCACCTGCGTCAGGCGCCGCGGGAGCGGCCCGGACACTTCGGCCCGTGACTGGTACCCGGCGTTCGCGCCGGGACCGGCCACGGCGGGCGAGTTCGTGCGCCCCTTCGGATCGACACGCACCACCGCCGACCGGCAGGCTGTGCCCGTGGAACGCTACGTCGATGTCGCCCCGGGCGTCCGGCTCTGGGCGGAGGACATCCCCCCGACAGGCCCGCAAGCCGGTGAGCCCCTGCTGCTGGTGATGGGAGCCGGCTCGTCCGGCGTGACCTGGCCGGACCCTCTGATCGATCTGCTCGCGGAACATCACCGGGTCATTCGCTACGACCATCGCGACACCGGCCGCTCCTCCGCCATGTTCGAGGAGGAGCCCTACGGGATCACCGATCTCGCGAGTGACGCCGTCGCCGTCCTCGATGCCTTCGAGGTTCCACGGGCCCATGTCGTGGGCATGTCGATGGGTGGCCTGCTCGTACAGCTGATGCTGCTCGACCACCCCGAACGGCTCGCCTCCGCCACCCTGTTCTGCACGGGCGCCCTGCCGATGCAGGGCGCGCCGGAGCTCCCCGAGCCCGATGCCGCACTGCTGCGGCTGTGGGGGGAGCTCGACGACCCCCGCGACGCCGAGGGCGAGCTCCGGTGGCGTGTGGAGCACTGGCGGCTGCTCAACGGCTCCGGCACCCCGTTCGACCCCGCCGAGTTCCGTGCGCTGGAGGAGCGCGTCGTCGCGCACGCCGGCCGGACCGACGCCGTGATCGCCCACGCCCGCATGGACACGAGCGGGCTGGACCGCGGCGCCGAGCTCGCCACCGTCACAGTGCCGAGCCTGGTGATCGAGGCACCCGAGGACCCCGCCTACCCGCCGCCGCACTCCGGTCACCTCGTCCGGACCCTCGGTCACGCCCGGCTGGTCCGGATTCCGGGAATGGGCCATGCCATCAACCACACCGTCGTCTCGCCGCTCGCCGCGGCGATCCTCACCCAGACCACCCAGACCGCGACTCCGGCGGCCTGACCGGCCGCCGGCCCGACGACCGACACGACGAGAGGTACGGACCATGGGAATCGAGGATCCGGACGCCGACGTGGCCGAGCAGCTCCAGCCCGTCGATGACGACGACCGAGCCGACGTCGTCGAGGACCCCGGCAGCCTGCCGCTGGAGGCCGACCCGGCCGACGTCGCCGAGCAGCGCGAGATCGTGCCCGAGTACGACGACGAAGCGAGGTAACGCCCGGGCGACCGGTTCCGATGCATGACGCCGGGCCGGTCACCGGGCGTCTCCGGTGTGGCAGGAAACCCGACTACTGCCCGCTGATCCCATACGGTGGACAACCACTGTCATCCGACCGGGTGGTTTATCGAAGGCTCCCGTCGGCGTGGATGGCCCGACACGCCGGTCGGCCCCTCGACCCTGGCTCGCTCCGCGGGGCGGGGCGACGGGTGCCGCCGGCCGATCGGGACGCCCTTTCCGTCATTTCCCACACCACCGTGAAGGCGGGCCGATCGACGGGGATAAGCGCCTCCGATCCACACCGTAGCCATGTGATCACCCAGTGTCTCCGCGACGGGAGTTGCTGATGTTGCTCCCGATCATCGCCATCAACCCGGACGCCATGCCCGTACGGGAGCAACAGGCCTCTCACCTGCGCCTCCGGTAGAAGCCGGGCAGGGAGGGCAACTCCGGCGCCGAGCCCCCGCGAAGCCGTTGCGCACGGGCGCGTCGGACCGCCATCAGATCGGCTCGAAACGTCCGCCCGTACCGCAGCGGAGCGCCGTGGAACGCGATCGCAATTTCGCGCTCGGCCACCGCCCCTGCGCACCGCTCCGCTCAGCCCGGAACAGCCCGTCGTCGCCCACCGAATGGGTTACACGACACGCAGTGACCTAGGAGCGGGGCGGTTCGAGCCGTATGGCATCGTTCCCGCCGCGTGACGCGGGGAGGAGAACGGTGAAGGTCATCTCGATCATCAACCACAAAGGCGGAGTGGGTAAAACCACCCTCACCGCCAACCTCGGCGCCGGGCTCGCGGCCCGGGGTCAGAAGGTGCTGCTCGTCGATCTGGACGCACAGGCCAGCCTGACGGTCTCGTTCTTCACCCAGAGCGAGTGGACGGCGGACCTGCTGCCGAGCAGGACCATCAAGCACTGGTTCGACAACATCGGCACGGCCGCGGCGATGCAGGATCCGTCGTCGCTGGTCTCATCGCCACCACGGGTTCACGACAAGCTCGCCCGCAGCAGCGGCACCCTGAGCCTCATCGCCGCACACCGCGACCTCTCCGACATCGAGACCGAGCTGGCCGCGGAGCTACTGGGCGAGCCCAAGCGCTTCGCCGAGCTGCACGGGCGGCTGCGCGACGGCCTGGTCCACCCGGCTTTCGCCGACTACGACGTCGTGCTGATCGACTGCGCGCCGAACTTCGGTCTCATCGCCAAGAACGCCGTGGCGGCGAGCGATCTACTGCTGATCCCCACCAAGCCGGACTACCTGTCGACCAACGGCATCGACTCGCTCGGACTGAAGATCCGGGCGTTCATCGAGGAGTACAACGACTACTCCCCGGTGCCCGTCGAGCGCCCCGCTGCCGCGGTCGTCTTCACGATGGTCCAGAACCACGACGGAGCGCCCATCGAGGCCCAGCGCAGCGTCATCAGCCGCATCGTTGCTCGCGAGGTGCCGACCTTCGCCACGACCATGCGGGACAGCAAGTCGGTCTACGGGCCCGCGCCCGAGCACGGGGTGCCGGTGATCCTCGGCGGCACCGGCCGCGCCCAGACGCGCGAGCTGCGCGACATGGTTTCCGAGCTCTCAGGCCGCCTCGAAGGGATCGCTGCATGACCGGCACGACCACCACCGCTCCGCTCACAGCGGCCCTTCAGCAGGCCACTGAGATGGTCAGGACGCTCACCCCGCAGCAGCTCGACGACCTCGCCGCAGGCCGCGGCGAGCTCGTTTTCCGTCGCGCCCCGCACGCTGCCAGCACCCGTTCCAGCGCCCCGACCCGCAGGCCCCGCCCCGAGGTCGACGTCAGCGCGGACGTGACGGAGATCAACCGGCTCGGCACGCCCGGCGAGGTCGACGACTACCTGCACCAGCACGACGCCCGGTTCACCGTGCCGGTCCTGCGGCAGATCGCCAGGGCACTCGGCCCGACCGTCCTGACCACGGGACGCACCAAGGCCGAGATCCGGCGCGACATCGTCGCGGGTACCGCGGGCTTCCGCACGCGGTCCGCTGCGATGTCCGGCGGCGCCTGGGCCACGTAGAACAGCGCGGAGCAACGGCGAGCCGCACCTCGGCGCCCTCGGCGGGGCGTTGACGTGCGGCTCGCGGTGGTCTGGGGGCCGATACGCAGCTATGCCCGATCGGGCCGCAGCGGGCTGCGCTCCCCCGCCTCCACGGCCACCGGCAGCACGTTGCCGGCGGGCGGCAGCGGGCAGGTGGCGAAGTCCGTGAACGCGCACGGCAGGTTCACCACCCGGTTCAGGTCCACGGTCAGCCTGCCGTCGGGTGCGGGGTCGTCCGTGCGCACGATGCGGCCGCCCGGGTAGGTGGAGTCGCCCGAGGTGGCGTCGCGGAAGTGCAGCGACAGGCCGCCGGCCTTCC
>DASYES010000774.1:0-4921 GCA_036498885.1 Pseudonocardia sp. | reverse complement strand
CGACACCACGCTGAACCGCGTGGCCGCTCTCCCGGCCGACAGCACCGCGGCCTCCAAGGGCACCAACTGGCTGATCGTCGGGTCGGACAGCCGGGCCAACCTCACTGCGGAACAGCGCAAGGAGTTCGCCACCGGCGACCCGGAGTCCGAGCTCACCGACACGATCATGCTGCTGCACACCGGTAGCGGCCCCACCACCCTGGTCAGCCTTCCGCGCGACTCGATGGTGGACATCCCCGGTCACGGACGGCACAAGATCAACTCTGCCTACGGGCGCGGCGGCGGTGCTGACGGCGGCGGCCCCGAGCTGCTGGTGCAGACGGTCGAGCAGGCCACCGGCCTGCGCATCGACCACTACGCGGAGATCGGGTTCCTCGGCCTCGTCTCGATGGTGGACGCCGTGGGCGGCGTCGACATGTGCGTGCCGGAGTCGATCAAGGACCCGAAGGCCGCACTGGACATCAAGGCCGGCTGCCAGACCCTCGACCAGGCCACGGCGCTGGGCTACGTCCGCACGCGTGCTACGGCGAGCTCCGACTTCGGACGTGTGGAGCGGCAGCGGGCGTTCATCTCCGCGCTGCTGGACAAGGTCACCAGCCCGGCCACGCTGCTCAACCCGTTCCGGATCGTGCCGCTGGCCACCGGCCTGTCCGGCGCCATCACCGTCGACGACGGCACCCACGTGTGGAACCTCGCCGGCCTCGGGCTCGCGATGCGCGGGCTGTCCGACGGCGTCTCCACCACCGTGCCGGTGCGCGACGGCGTGGTGAACTGGGATCGCCAGCGTGCGAGCGCGCTGTTCCAGGCGATCGCCGACGACGAGCGGCCGGCGGAGAGCGCCCTCGGACCCTGACCGCCGCACGATGAGTTCCGGCCGGGCTGCCGGTCATACCTCTCGACGACCTCGAGGAGAGCGCATGACCCAGCAGGCAGATAGCGGACCGGCAGCCGGCACGAGCTTCGACGGGATCTGGCGGGTGCCGGACGCGCAGGTGGCGTCGGGCCGGATCCCCGGTTACGTGGGCGCGGTCCGCGTCCGTGGCCGGGTGGAGGTCCGGGCAGGCGGCACCATGGCCGTCGGCCCACAGAGCGCCCCGATGGATGAACGCACCCTGTTTCGCATCGCGTCGCTCACCAAGCCGATAGGGGGTGCTCTCGCGCTCGGTCTGGTTCAGGAGGGCGTGCTCGCCCTCGACGACCCGATCGCACGCTGGTTGCCTGAGACGGCGAACCCGCGCGTACTCGTCGCGCCCGACGCGCCGCTCGACCGCACCACCGAGGCACAGCGGCCGATCACCGTGCGGCACCTGCTGACGATGACGTCCGGCTGGGGCGCGGTGTTCGAGGAGACCCCACTGCAGGCGGCCATGATGGAACGGGGCGTCTACCCGGGGCCGCTGCCGCCGCCGATGACCGGCGACGAGTTCGTGGCGAGAGTCGCCCGCCTGCCGCTCGCGTTCCAGCCGGGCGAGGGCTGGCTCTACGACACCGGCATCGATCTCCTCGGCGTCCTGCTGGCCCGGACCACCGGAAAGCCGCTCTCCGACCTGCTCGCCGAGCGCGTCACCGGGCCGTTGGGCATGACGTCAACGAGCTTCTGGACACCGGAGGTCCACCGGCTCGCCACGGCCTATCGCCCAGGGGCCGATGGGCTCGAGGTGCTGGACCCCCCGAGCGGCGCGTTCGCCTCCCCGCCCGGGTTCGAGAAGCTGAGCGGAGGCCTGCTGTCCACGGCGTCCGACGTCCTGCGCTTCTACTGCGCGCTGGCCGATGGCGGCGCACCGGTGCTGTCTCCCGCCTCGGTCGCCCTCATGACGTCCGACGCGCTCACCGGCGTGCAGCGCCGCCAGGCTCTTCCCGTCCTCGGCCCCGGGGTGTCCTGGGGCATGGCCACGAGCGTGGACATCGAGGCCGCGGAGCCATGGATGGCGCCGGGCCGCTGGGGCTGGGACGGCGGGACGGGCACCACCGGGCGCGTCGACCCGAGCCGCGACACGGTCGGCGTCCTCCTGACCCAGCGGTTGATGACCGGCCCGCTGGACGGCTCCGACGACTTCTGGGCGGCAGTGGCCGCCGTCTGATCCGGCGGTTGCGCCGAACGTCAGGCCGGCTTGCGAGTGCGCTTGCGGGGCGCCGGAGCCTCGTCCTCGTCGGCCTTCTTCTTGGCGGCGGGCTTGCGGGCCGGGGCCTTCTTCTTGGTGCCGGAGTCGTCCGGCGTGCTGCTCGAGGAAGCCCCCGCCCCGGACCCCGCTCGAGCGGCCTCGACGCTCGCCTGCAGGGCGCTCAGCAGGTCGGTCATGCTGTCCGGGCCCTCGTCGCGCTTCGCGGCGACGGGTGCGGGACGGGTGTCGCCGGTGGTGCGCTTGCGCTCGATGAGCTCCACCACGGCATCGCGGTACTCGTCGTGGAACTGCGCTGGGTCGAAGTCGGCGCCGAGGCTCTCCACCAGCGACGCCGCCATCGTCAGCTCCTGGGGCCGCAGCTCGACGTCGGCATCCAGGATGTCGAACTCGGGTTCGCGCACCTCGTCGGGCCACAGCATCGTCTGCAGGACGATCGCCTTGTCCCGCACGCGCAGCAGCGCCATGCTCTCCCGCTGCCGCAGCGCGACCTTGACGACCGCCATCCGATCGGTCTGCACCAGCGCCTCGCGCAGCAGCGCATAAGGCTTGGCCGCCTTGGCGTCGGGCTCGAGGTAGTAGCTCTTCTCGAACAGGAGCGGGTCGATCTGGTCGGCCGGGACGAACTCGATGACGTCGATCTCGTGCCCGGTGGCGGTGGGCAGCGAGTCGAGGTCCTCCTCGCTCAGGGTGATCAGTTCGCCGTCGTCGGTCTCGTAGCCCTTGACGATGTCGGCGTACTCGACCTCCTCACCGTCGACCGAACAGGTGCGCTTGTACTTGATCCGCCCGCCGTCGGCGCCATGCACCTGGTGGAACCGGATGTCGTGGTTGGTCGTGGCCGAGTACGCCTTGACCGGCACACTGACCAGACCGAACGACACGGCGCCGCTCCACATCGCGCGCATGCAGGCCCCTGTTCCCTCGCGGACTGTCCCGCCAGCAACATGTGTGAATCTCTCGCTGATGCCAGCATGACGGCGTGCAGCCCATGCTCGCCACCCCTGGAGCCCTTCCGAATGGTCCGGAATGGGTGTTCGAGGTGAAGTGGGACGGCATGCGGCTGCTCGCAGACGTCGCCGACGGGCGGGTGCGGCTCACCAGCCGCAGCGAGCGTGACGTCACCCCGAACTTCCCCGAGCTCGCCGAGCTCACCCGTCTCGCTCCCGACGTCCTGCTCGACGGTGAGGTCGTGCTGCTCGAGGGCGGTGTACCGAGCTTCACCGCGCTGCTCGAACGGATCCACGCCCCCGTCCTGCCGCGCACGGTGCGGGAGCGGCCGGTGACGTACATGGTGTTCGACGTGCTGCGCCTCTACGGCGTCTCGCTGCTGGAGCGCCCCTTCGAGGAACGCCGTGCCACCCTCGAGCGCCTCGATCTCGCCGCTATACCGGTGCTGTCGCTGTCTCCCGCCTACACCGACGGCCTCGCGCTGTTGGAGGCCACGCGACAGCGGGGCATGGAGGGGGTGGTGGCGAAGCGGCGCGACGGCGTCTACCGGCCGGGCCGCCGCGGCCCGGGATGGACGAAGGTGACCCATCGGCAGACGCAGGCGTGCGTCGTCGGGGGGTGGCGGCCGGAACGCGGCAGCGCGAGCCGGATCGGCGCGCTCCTGCTCGGGGTCCCCGACGGATCCCGGCTACGGTTCGCAGGCCGGGTCGGCTCCGGTCTCGCCGGTGACACGGCCCAACGCGTGTTGCGGGACCGGCTCGTCGAGGCCCCGGGTCCGCCGTTCGCCGAGCGTCTGCCCCGACCGGACTCCGCCGACGCGCACTGGTGTGAGCCGGAGATCGTGGTCGAGGTCGCCCACACCGGCTGGACCGAGGCGGGCCGCCTGCGGCAACCGGTTTTCCGGGGAGTGCGCGACGATCTCGACCCCGAACAGGTGCGTGCGGAAAAGTGATCCTCACCCACTTGGCCGATCCGTCCCGTGGGGGCAGGATGATGCCCGTCACGCTCGAGAAGGGGGCGGCCAACTGGTGCATCGGCCTGCACACATCTCACCCAGCACACTGGTGAGGTGCTGGGTGTCACCCTCGGTGATCCGGCTCCGCCCTCGTCTACGGTGGTGGCGATGACGACGATGCTCACCTGGCAGGCCGACGGAGGCCATGGGCTCGAAGGTGTGCGCCTGCTGCTCCAACCCCACGGCTACCGCGCCCTGGGCCGGATGGTCAAGGCGGAGCCCGAAGGCGACTTCACCGCCTCCTATCGGCTGATCGTCGGTGAGGGCGGCGAGCTGGTGCGGCTCTCGGTCACCGCGGCCACCGCGGCGCGCGAACGTCACCTGACGATCAACCGCACCGACGACGGCATCTGGCTTCTCGACACCGGTGCGGGCGGTGGCACCACCCGCACCGACTTCGCGGGCATCATGGACGTCGATCTCGAGTACAGCGCGATGTTCAACACGTTGCCGATCCGCCGCCTCAACCTGCACCGGCAGCCCGGTGAGCACGTGATCCGGATGGTGCTCGTCTCGCTGCCCGACCTCGACGTCGACGTGGTCGAGCAGATCTACCGCACCGTGTCCGTGCTGGACGAGGACACCGGCGAGGCGGTGATGGAGTTCCGCACCGGCGACTTCGAGGCGGAGCTGGTGGTCGACGCCGACGGCGTGGTTCTCAGCTACCCGGGTATCGCCACACGGCTCCTGTCAGGGTCCACACCCGCAGCCGGCTGATCCGGCGCCCGAGCAGGAGCTCAGTTCTTCCAGCCGACCACGGCGTCACCGCGGCGGCCGATGTCTCGCAGTGCCGACAGCGACGAGCGACGCTTCACCTGCACGCCCTGTGGGTCGC
>DASYES010000773.1:0-2771 GCA_036498885.1 Pseudonocardia sp. | reverse complement strand
GACTCGCGGGGGCCCCGCGAGTCGCCCGCTTTACGTGCGCGAGTCGCCTGTTCTACGTGTGCGAGTCGCCACAATCGGCGAGGTCGAACGCAGGCGGGGAACGACGGGCGCCTGACGCGCGCTGCGCGATCGTGGTTGTCTGGTCGGTGGGAAGCCGGCCAGCGGAAGGACGCAGACAGCATGCACGCACTCGACGCCGAGGAGTCGACGATCGTCGACACGGTCCGCGACTTCGTGGACCGCGATGTCCGGCCGGTGGCGCGCGAGCTGGAACACAGCAACACCTATCCCGAGAAGCTGATCGACCAGATGAAGCAGCTGGGGATCTTCGGGCTGGCGATCCCCGAGCCCTACGGCGACGTGCGCGTGTCGACGCCGTGCTACGCGATGGTCACCGAGGAGCTGTCGCGCGGCTGGATGAGCCTGGCCGGCGCGATGGGCGGGCACACCGTCGTGGCGAAGCTGCTGCTCGACCACGGCACGGAGGAGCAGAAGCAGCGCTACCTGCCGCAAATGGCGACAGGCGAGCTGCGGGCCACGATGGCGCTCACCGAGCCGGGCGGAGGGTCGGACCTGCAGGCGATGCGCACGGTCGCGCGCCGCGACGGCGACTCCTACGTGATCAACGGGGGCAAGACCTGGATCACGAACGCCCGCCGCGCCGGTGTGGTCGCGCTGCTGTGCAAGACCGACCCGCAGGCGCAGCCCGCCCACAGCGGGATCAGCGTGCTGCTGGTGGAGAAGGTGCCGGGGTTCACCGTGTCCGCGGATCTGCCCAAGCTCGGGTACAAGGGCGTCGAGAGCTGCGAGCTGTCCTTCGACGACTGCCGGGTGCCCGCGGACGCGCTGCTCGGCGGGGTGGAGGGCCGGGGCTTTGCGCAGATGATGCGCGGACTGGAGATCGGCCGGATCCAGGTGGCTGCCCGGGCCACCGGCGTCGCTCGCGCGGCGTTCGACGACGCCCTGCGGTACGCCCAGGAGCGGGAGAGCTTCGGCAAGCCCATCTGGCAGCACCAGTCGGTGGGGAACCTCCTCGCCGACATGGGCACGAAGATCACGGCGGCCCGCCAATTGCTCCTGCACGCCGCGCAGCGCTACGACTCCGCCGAGCGGGCCGACCTCGAAGCCGGGATGGCCAAGCTCTTCTGCTCGGAGACGGCGATGCAGGTGGCCATCGACGCGATCCGGGTGCACGGCGGATACGGCTACTCCACCGAGTTCGACGTGGAGCGCTACTTCCGCGACGCCCCGCTGATGATCGTGGGTGAGGGCACCAACGAGATCCAGCGGAACGTGATCGTGCGCCAGCTGGTGTCGCGCGGCGGGCTCTGAGCCCGTCCCGTCAGCGGATGCCGCCCCGCTCGTGCGCCTCCTCGATCGCGGCGAGCGTGGACCGCAGGTGCTGCAGGGTGAGCTCCACGGCGCCGTCGGCGTCCCGTTCGCGGTAGAGCTTGACCAGCTCGTCGTGTTCGTGGTTGGCCTGGGGTACCTGCTCCGGCCGGGCCTCGAGCGACAGGCTGACGTAGGCCGAGGCGCTGTCGCGCAGGCTGGCCAGGATCCCGGCCAGCCTGCTGCCCCCACCGATCTCGCTGAACACGGAGTGGAACTCGCGGTTCAGCTCCACCCAGGTCGACAGGTTCGTCTCGACGCGCATGCGCGCGGCGAGCCCGTCGGCCCGGTCGAGCTGCTCGTCGGTGATCAGGTCGGCGACCCGGTGCACCATCAGCGGTTCGAGTGTGATCCGCAGCTCGTAGATCTCGCGGACCTCCTCCATGTCGAGGGGTCGCACGATCGCGCCACGGTGCGGGTCGAAGACCACGAGTCCCTCGCTGGCCATGTCCCGCAGCGCTTCGCGGACAGGTGTGGTGCTCACCCCGAGCTGGCTGGCCAGCTCGGCCTGCACGAGCCGGGTGCCCCCGGCGAGCGTGCCGCCCAGGATCGCCGAACGCAGTGTGCCCAGTACGTACTCATGCGCTGTCCTGGACCGTCCGACCGGCCTCAGGTTACTGAGAGTCACGCTTCCTCCACCTGTCCATCGTGGAGTCTAGTTCTGCTCCGGTCCACCGGGATGCCTACCTCGGGCGGCGATCACCTCGCGGATGCGGCGCAGCGGGGAGCCGGTGGCGATCAGCGACCACAGCAGGATGCGGGCCTTGTGCGCGTCCAGCCAGCCGGCCGACACGACCCCGCGGGCGAGCAGGTCCTGCTCCGAGCCCGTGAACCCGTACGTGTGGGAGAGCACCGAGCCGCTCCCGGTGCGGCTGGTGAGCACCACCGGCACGTGCTCGACCGCCACGGAGATGGCCTCGGCCATTGCCGCGGACACGTGACCGGCGCCGAACGCGGAGAGCACGACGCCGTCGTATCCGGCGTTGCACACGGTCTCGAGCAGGGCGCCGTCGTCGCCGAGGCTCGTCTCCAACAGCGCCACTCGCGGCATGTGTGCGGCGGTGGGCCGGGGCAGGGCAGCCCACCGCTGGGGCCGGTTCGCGTACACGACCTCACCCTCGTGGAAGCGGGCGAGCGGACCGAACGGCGCCGAGGTGAAGGCGTCGGGCGCGGTGGAGTCCGACTTGCGGACGCGCCTCGCCGCGTGCACCTCGTCATTGATCGTGACCAGGACCCCGAGGCCCCGCGACGACGGCGCCGTCGCCACCGCCGAGGCGGCGAGGATGTTCGCCGGTCCGTCGGCCCCGGGCTGCCGGGGCGGGCGCATCGCACCGGTGAGCACGAGCGGCTGCTCCCGGTCCCAGTGCAGGTCGAGCAGGTAG
>DASYES010000772.1:0-2581 GCA_036498885.1 Pseudonocardia sp. | reverse complement strand
CGAGGCCCAGGATCTGGCGCCCGCTCGTCATGCCGCGCTCGACGAAGTCGACGAAGCGGGGACATGCCACCGCCGTGACCTGCACGTCGCGGGCCGCCTGGAACGCGTCGGTGTACGCCCCTGACGCGATCGTGGCCCGGGTGCCGATCACCCCGATCCGCCCGGTGCGGGTGGCGGCGACAGCACGGCGGACCGCCGGGCGCAGAACCTCCACGACCGGCATCGGGTAACGCTCCCTGATGTCCGGGAGGCAGGCCGCCGTGGCCGTGTTGCAGGCGACGACCAGCGCCTTGACCCCGCGCTCCTGCAGCGCGTCACCGACGGCGAGCGCATGCCGGCGCACGTCGGCGATCCGCAGCGGGCCGTACGGGCCGTTCGCGGTGTCGCCGACGTAGATGACCCGCTCGGCGGGCAGGAGGTCGATGACCGCCCTCGCGACCGTGAGGCCACCGACGCCCGAGTCGAAGATTCCGATCGGGGCGTCGATGTCTGAGGGCACGCTCAGGAGTCTAGTGTCGCGGAAACGGGGTTCCTTGCCGGAGCCGGGTAAGACGACCTCGTTTCGTCGGCACTAGGCGCCGACGATCGGGGCCGGGCGGGATCGTCGGTCGGCCCGCGCAACGAGCCGCGCGGCCAGCAGCCCGGCCACGGCGCCGAACAGGTGCGCCTGCCAGGAGATACCTGCCTGGCCGGGGAGAATGCCGAACAGGATGCCGCCCCAGATCACGAACAGCGCCACTGCCAGCAGGATCTGCCGGCCGCTGCGGGCGAAGAACCCACGCGCGAGCAGGAACACCAGCCAGCCGAAGATCAGCCCCGACGCACCGATCGTGGACGTGTTCGCCGGGCCGATGAGCCACACACCGAGCCCGCCGAGCAGCCAGATCATGGCGGTCACGACGACGAACTGCCGGAACCCGCCCGCCATGGCGAGGAACCCGAAGACGAGGAACGGCACGGTGTTGGCCAGCAGGTGCGGCCATCCGGCGTGCAGCAACGGGGCCCAGAGAATCCCGTCCAGCCCGTCGAGCGTGCGCGGCACGATGCCGTCGTCGTCGAGGCGCAGCGCGGTGAGCTGGTCGACGAACTCGGCGACGTACAGCACGCCGGTGAACACCAGCATCAGGAACAGCGAGCGCACCGGCGCGGGCGGGAGCACTCGCGCTATCGGCCGACGGGACGCAGGCGCGGGGACGACCATGCGATCGAGGCTACCCGCGCCTGGCAGCCGTTCCGTGGCTCTTCAGCGTTCCTTCAGCGAGTTCGGGCGTACTCCTCAGTTCTCACGGTCGGTAGCTGTCCGGAGCACAACGCTCTCTTCATTCCCATCCTGGACGCCTCCCCATCCGTCGCAGCAGCCGCTCGTGGCGAGGGGAGGAGCACGCCGAGTCGGCACGTGGCGCGCCGAAGAACCGGTGCGTCGAACCGGGGTCGGTCGGGCCCTCCGCCACACCGGCGTGGGTCGCGTCCAGGTTGTCGTCCATCCACGCCACCAGCCTGGCGTCGAGCGTGTCGTCGACGCCCAGCGCACGAGCGAGATCCCACGTGTGGATGGCGCTGTCGGTCGTCCGGATCGCGATGCCCCGCCGGCCGTCGATCTTTCCGAGGGGGTGGTCCAGCAGCTTCTCGAACGCGCCGGGCCCGGCGAAGGCGTCCGCACTCGCGCGCGCCGACGCCACGTAGGCCTCGATCGGGACGGCGCCGAGGGCATCGGCCTCGCGCATGCGGAGGAAGTCGGTCGCGGAAGCGCCCGCGAGCAGGTCCACGTAGTTCAGGTTGCCGCGCGTCATGTGATTGACGAGCTGCCTGACGTTCCACTCGCTGCAGGGCGTGGGGGCCGCCCACTGTTCGAGCCGCACGTTCCGCAGCGACCGTTCGAATCCGGCGGCGGCCAGCCGGAACAGGTCGATGAGGTGTTCACCCACACCCCGAGCATGGCCCGGAGGGCCGCCGGCGGCTGGCGATCATCGGCCGCCGCTCTCTCCGCCGACGGTGCTCGCAGGACTCGTGCCGGTGCTGGGCCTAGGCCCAGAGCTGGCCCTCGATGCCGTGGACCGCGTCGTCCAGTCCGCCCGCGTAGGCGCCCGTGGACAAGTACTTCCAGCCCGCGTCGGCCACGATGATGGCGATGTCGGCGGACTCGCCTGCTCCCGCCGCCTTCTCCGCCACGGCCAGCGCGGCGTGCAGGATGCCGCCGGTGGAGATGCCCGCGAAGATGCCCTCCTGCTCGACGAGCTGGCGGGTGCGGCGCAACGCGTCGCGCGATCCGACGCTGTAGCGCGCCGTGAGCACCTCGGGGTCGTACAGCTCGGGGACGAAACCCTCGTCGAGGTTGCGAAGCCCGTACACCAGCTCGCCGTAACGCGGCTCCGCCGCCACGATCTGGATGTCGGGCTTGTGCTCCCGCAGGTAGCGGCCGGTGCCGACAAGCGTGCCCGTGGTGCCGAGCCCGGCGACGAAGTGGGTGATCTCCGGAAGGTCACGCAGGATCTCGGGGCCCGTGGTGCGGTAGTGGGCGTCGGCGTTGGCCGGGTTGCCGTACTGGTAGAGCATCACCCAGTCGGGATGCTCCGCCGCGAGC
>DASYES010000771.1:0-7951 GCA_036498885.1 Pseudonocardia sp. | reverse complement strand
CGTCCGCCCGCACCCCAAGGATCCTGGGCGCGAGTCTGCCGGAGGCAGACAAACCTGCCGTACCAACGGGCGCGTTGGTCCGGCCCTATCGGACGAGCGACCCGCTCATCCGGCCCGGCCACGTCCCGCCCGAGAACGCGCCCGACCCGCCACATCGCGGAACGGGCGACTCGCGCAGCCAGAACGGGGCGACTCGCGCTACCGGCGGGGCGACTCGCGGGGTGGGGGCTCGCCGGGCTAGCCGTGGATGCGGCGCAGCCAGGCGCCCGGGTCGGCGAGCTCGGCGCGGGTAGGAAGGGTCTCCGGGCTCTCCCAGACCCGGTTGAAGCCGTCCATCCCGGCTGCGAGCACCACGTGCCGGGTGAAGGCGGAGCCGACCGCGTACTGGCGCACCTTCGCCTCAACGCCGAGGACGGCGCGCAGCACCCGGTCGACGAGCCCGGTGCCACGCCGGCGCGCCGTGAACCGGGAGCGGATGGTGGCCACGCTCGGCACCACGCCGGGGCCCGCGGCGTCCATGACGTGGTCGGCGTGCCCCTCGAGCAGGGTGGTGAGGGCGAGCAGCCGGTCGAGCACGGCCCGCTGCTCAGGGCCCTGCAGGAGCTCGACGATCGCCAGCGAGTCGCCGCCCGTCGAGCGCACGGCGCGCAGCACCTCGGGCAGCCGGTCCAGCAGCACGATGCGGTCGTTGCTCTGTGTGATCGTGAGGAAGCGGGCGACCTCGGCGGCGAAGTACGAGCGCAACCACGGCACGGCGGTGAACTGGAGCCGGTGGGTGGCCTCGTGCAGGCAGACCCAGAGTCCGAAGTCGGTGGACGGCACGTCCAGTGCCCGCTGCGCGGCGTGCACGTTCGGCGCCACCAGCAGCAGCCGCCCGTCGCCCATGGGGCCGCCGAACGGGTCGTACTGGCCGAGGACCCGCCCGCCCAGGTATGCGACCACGCCGCCGACCTGCAGGCCCGCCGTGCGAGCGGTCAGGACTCGGGCGGCGCGGGACACCGCGGGCAGTTGCGCGTCGGCGGTGAGTGCGGACATGCCGTGCACGGCTGCCGCTGCCCACGCCGGTCGGTCCACGACATCGGCGGGCAGCAGTGGCAGGCCCGCTCCGAGGCCGGTGATCTCCCGGACGTGCCCCTCCGCGACGGCCGCATCCGACCGCAGCCGCACGACGAGCTCCCTGGCCTCCTGGCGGGTGGCGTCCGGGCCGGGCTGCATGAGCCGGGTGGCGGTGCGCCGAGCCAGCTCCCAGTCCACAGGGAGGCCGCGCTCGGTGGAGCCGGCTGGACCGGGCTGCGATTGGTCTGGCTGGAGGGCATCGGTCACGTGCGGCACGTCACCCACGCTACGCATCGGACGCCCGGTACGCCCTTCTCGGCGACGTCGAGTCCAGACCCGTCGGGGAGCCCGAGTCTGCGCTCAACGGCAGCCGCAGCGGCTCAGCTGCGCAGCTATCGCGTCGAGTTTCGGTCGCATGGTGGCGGGGCTCACGCCGTTGGACATCAACACGAAGACCAGCAGCCTCCCGTCGGTGTCGGAGACGACACCCGCGAGGCTGGCGACGGCGGTGAGGGTGCCTGTCTTGGCCCGCACCACCCCGCGGCCCGGCCCCGAGACCCCGGTGCGGCCGAACCGGCCCACAAGGGTTCCGTCGGCGCCCGCGACCGGCAGCCCCGTGATGATGGGGCGCAGGAACTCGGTGTCGTCCGGGCCGATGGCCGGCGCGGCGGCTGCGCTGAGCAGCTGCCCGAGCAGGCGGGCGGGCACGAGGTCCGCGGTGGACAGCCCGCTCCCGTCATGCATGACGGCGCCGGTCGGATCGAAGCCTGCCTGTTTGAGCGCGGCCGCGGTCTGCTGCACGCCGCCGGCGAACGTCGGCTCGCCGTCGCGGGCGATCGCGATCTCCCTGCAGAAGATCTCGGCGAGCACGTTGTCGGAATCGCGCAGCATCTGCTCGACGAGCACCGCGACGGGAGCCGACCGCACCGCGGCGATGGACTTCGCACCCGACGCGGCCGCGCCCTCTGCGACGTCGGAGGGATCGGCGCCCAGGTCCTGCGCCAGCGCCCGGCCGGCAGCCATCGCGGGATCAGGGACGCGGGGCCCTTCCGACAGCTTCGGATTGATCCGGCCACCGTCGACCATGAGCGGCTCGATCGGGGTGATGAAGCCCGCGGCCACGTCCGCGGGGTCCCAGCCCTCGGCCATCGTCGGTCCCTGGTAACGGCGTGTGTCGACGAGCACCTGGGTGATCGGGCCGGGCACCGCCTTCTTGACCTCGGCGGCGAGGTCGGACATCCGCGGGGCGTCCGGATACACGCTCTCCTGACCCGGGGGCAGGGTGGTGAGGGTGGGGTCGCCACCGCCGACGAGCACCACGGTGCCGGGCTGCGGCCCCTGCACCACGCGCGTGACGAACCGGTCGGTGGGGTTGAACGTGAGGAGTGCGGCCGCCGCGGTGAGCAGCTTGCCCGTGGAGCCCGGGGTCAGGGTGACCTCCGGAGTGTGCTGCCAGACGGTCTTCCCGGTGGCCGGATCGAGGACGATGCCGGTGAACTTCCCCGGCAGGGCTTCGGCAGCGCCGTCCAGCACGGCGGCCAGCCCGGCTGCGGTGGGTCGGGGCGCGTCGCCCTGCAGCGGCTGGAGCATCGGCAGCGGCGAGGAAGGCAGTACGGTCTCGGTCTGCGAGAGGCCGAGCCGGTGCACGAGGGTGGGGCCGGTGAGCGCAACTGCGCTGCCGGACGCGGCGAGGACGGCGAGCACCACGAGAACCATCAAGCCGCGTCGCGCACCGCCACCGGACACATGCAGCCTGTCACCGATCCGCCGCCGGAGGCCCATGCCGCTCCTTCCCCCTCGCAGTGGCACAACAGCACAGGTCGGCCGGTCACGAGTGGGCCGACGCGGTCCCCCACACTAGAGGCAGGCGCCGGAGCCGGTCGCCCGACCGGCATCGGCTCCGTCAATGCCCGCTTCTGAACAGCAGGAGAGTGCTGTGGACTTCGATGTAACGATTGAGATCCCCAAGGGGGGTCGCAACAAGTACGAGGTGGACCACCGGACCGGACGGATCCGGCTGGACCGCACCCTCTTCACCGCCACTCAGTACCCCGCCGACTACGGATTCATCGAGGACAGCCTCGGCGAGGACGGCGACCCGCTCGACGCGTTGGTGCTGGTACAGGAGCCGACCTTCCCTGGTTGCCTGATCCGTGCGCGTGCCATCGGCATGTTCCGGATGAAGGACGAGAAGGGCGGGGACGACAAGGTCCTCTGCGTCCCGAGCGACGACCCGCGCCAGGAGCACCTGCGCGACATCCACCACCTGCCCGAGTTCGACCGGGCCGAGATCCAGCACTTCTTCGAGATCTACAAGACGCTGGAGCCGGGCAAGAGCGTCGAGGGCGCCACCTGGGTGGGCCGGGCCGACGCAGAGCGGGAGATCAAGATCTCATGGCAGCGGGCGAAGGATGCCGCCGCCGAGCACGAGAACGAGCACTGACCAGCTCCCCCTCGGGGCGGCCGCTCCCCTGCCCGGACTCGGGCATCGCCGCCCACGGGTCAGTGCTGGTCCCTCACTGCGCGCGCGGCGTTCGAAACCGCGACCTCCGCCGGTAGCACGACGGGGGTCGCAGAAGGCCCCAGGGCGGCCACGGGAGGCGCCTCCTCGCCGCGCCGGGCATCGATGCCCGACTGAGTGCGCAACGGCACCTCCTTGAGCGTGACCACGGCGACGAGGCCGATCACGAGCACCGCGGAGGCCGCGAGGAACACCACGCTCATGGACTCCGCGAATCCGTCGAGGATCGGCCGGCTCACCACGGGGTCGGCCGACGAGAGGAACGACGAGTTGTCGAGAGACAGCTCGGCACGGCCCTCCAGCGCGTCGAGGACCGGCGCGTTCGCCGGGTTGGCGGCAACCACGGGATCAGCGACGGCTCCGCGGAACTGCGGAGTGGCGGACGCGGCCCGGAGGTTGTCCGCCACCCGGCCGCCCAACCCGTCGAACAGGACGGAGAGGAACACCGCCGTGCCCAGCGTGCCGCCCATCTGCCGGAAGAAGGTGGCCGAGGCGGTGGCGACCCCCATGTCCCGCGGCGGCATCGCGTTCTGCACGGCCAGGGTGAGCGGCTGCATGACCGCGCCGAGCCCCCAGCCGAACACCAGCATGACCACTGCCGTGCGCCAGTAGGGCGTCGCGACGTCTGATCGCGAGAGCAGCGCGGATCCGACGATCATCAGCGAGACCCCGATGACCGGCCACGCCTTGTACCGGCCGGTGCGGGAGATGAACCGGCCGGAGAACACCGACATCGACATGATGCCGAGCACGAGCGGCAGGGTCTGCAGGCCGGCCAGGGTCGGCGACGATCCCTTGACGATCTGCAGGTACAGCGGCAGCACTGCGAGCACACCGAACATCCCCGTGCCGGCGATGAACGAGGCCACGACGCCCGACCGGAACACGCCGTTGCGGAAGAACCGCAGCGGCAGCAGTGCGTCGTCGCCGATCCATCGCTCGATCGCCACGAACGCGCCGAGCCCGGCCACGCCGATCACGTAGCAGGCCAGCGCGGGCAGCGATGCCCACCCCCATGTCCGGCCCTGCTCGGCCACGATCAGCAGCGGTACGAGCCCGACGGTGAGCGCGAGCGCACCCGGCCAGTCGATGCGGTGTTCCCGCGGCGTGTGCGGGACGTTCAGCACCTTCGTCACGACGATCAGCGCGACGACACCGAGTGGGACGTTGATGAGGAAGACCCACCGCCACCCGGCGATGCCCAGGATCTCCGCGTGCCCTGCGAGGAACCCCCCGGCCACCGGCCCGAGCACGCTGGATGTGCCGAAGACGCCCACGAACCAGCCCTGGTACCGGGCCCGTTCCCGGGGGGCCACGATATCGCCGATGATCGTCAGAGCCAGCGAGAACAACCCACCGGCCCCGAGCCCCTGTATCCCGCGGAAAGCCGCGAGCTGGAACATCGATGTGGCGAAGGTGCAGGCCACCGAGCCGACGACGAAGATCGAGATCGCGGTGAGGAACAGCGGCTTGCGTCCGAGGAGATCCGAGAGCTTGCCGTAGAGCGGCGTGGTGATCGTGGCCGTGATCAGGTACGCGGTGGTGGCCCAGGCCTGCAGGCTGAGCCCGTCGAGGTCATCGGCGATCGTCCTGATCGCGGTAGCCACGATCGTCTGGTCGAGCGCTGCGAGGAACATCCCGATCATCAGCCCGGCGAAGATCGTCAGGATCTGCCGATGGGTGAGCGCGCCCCCGTCCAGGGCGGCGGACCGAGCGCCTGCCGGATCAGCTGCGGGCTCGGTCAATGCGGGCCTCTCAGGAACGCACGGCCGCTGCATCGATCGTGGCGGAAGCTGCCTCGGGCGACCGGAGCATCGAGTTCTCGAAGTCGCTGGTGAACCGCGCCAGCAGCTCGGCGAGCGCGTGCCGGTCGTCCGGCGACCAGCCCGAGAGCATCTCGGCGATCCGCTCGTTGCGCAGCCGCCGGTTCTCCATGAACACCCGTCTGCCCTCGGCGGTGGCAGCCAGCAGCGTCGCTCGCCCGTCCACCGGATCAGCGGTGCGCTCGACCAGGCCGAGACGCACCAGATGGCCGATCTGGCGGCTGATGGTGGACGGGTCGGAGTGCACGGCCTCCGCGAGCGACCCGGCACGGCGCGGCCCGTCGTTCACGAGGTGGACGAGCAGGTGGTACGTGGCCCGCTCCACCGCGTCCGGATGCTCGGCCTGGTACTGCACCTGCTTGCGCTCGATCAGCCGGACCAGCCGGATGAGCTGGCTGCCGACCTCGTCGGCGATGACGAGCTCGTCGTCGAACGGCACGGCTGGGCCCCCTGCGGAGATTGTCGGCTTGCATGTGTCACGCAACAGCTTGACTCATGCAAGGATGTACCGGCTTTGCGGCTTCGGCAACCTGCGCACGTGTGATATAGGCCGTGCTGTGAGAAGACGCGACCTCAGGCGACCCGCTCGAACACCGCCGCCAGGCCCTGACCACCGCCGATGCACATCGTCTCGAGGCCGTAGCGGACCTCGCGACGGGTCATCTCCCGAGCGAGCGTGGCGAGGATCCGGCCACCGGTGGCGCCCACCGGGTGGCCGAGCGAGATGCCCGAGCCGTTGACGTTGAGCCGGTCGAAGTCCTCCGGCGCGAGCTTCCACTCACGGGTGCACGCCAGCACCTGAGCGGCGAACGCCTCGTTCAGCTCGATCAGGTCCATGTCGGTCAGTGTGAGCTCGGCCGCGTCCATGGCCTTCGCGACGGCCGGGACGGGCCCGATCCCCATCGTGGCGGGAGCCACCCCGCCCACACCCCACGAGACCAGCCGCACCAGCGGCCGCAGGCCCAGCTCCTCCGCTTTCGCCGGGTGCGTGACCACACAGATGGACGCGCCGTCGTTCTGCCCGCTGGCGTTGCCCGCGGTGACGGTGGCCTCGGGATCGTCCCGACCGAGCACCGGGCGCAACGTCGCCAGCTTCTCCACCGAGGAGTCCGGGCGGATGTGCTCGTCGGTGTCCACCACGGTGTCGCCCTTGCGACCCTTCACCGTGACCGGGACGATCTCGTCGGCGAAGCGCCCCGCCTCACGTGCGGCGGCGGCGCGGTGGTGCGAGCGGACCGCGAACTCGTCCTGCTCCTCACGCGGGATGGAGTACTCGCGGCGCAGGTTCTCCGCGGTCTCGAGCATGCCGCCGGGCACCGGGAAGTTGATCCCTCCGGCCGTGACCCGGCCACGGGCGAGCGAGTCGTGCAGCATCACGCCAGGGCCGCCCCTCGCGCCCCAGCGCATGGACGTGGAGTAGAACGACGCTCCGGACATCGACTCCGCGCCGCCCGCGAGCACCACCTCCGACGCGCCGGCCTGCACCTGCATCGCCGCGTACAGCACGGCCTGCAGCCCGGAGCCACAGCGCCGGTCGATCTGCAGCCCCGTGACGGTGACGGGCAGGCCGGCGTCCAGCGCGGCGACCCGGCCGATCGCCGGGGCGTCCATCGTGGGGTAGCAGTGCCCGAGCAGGACGTCGTCCACGGCGTCCGGTGGGAGTCCGGTGCGATCCAGCAGGCCCCGGATCACGGTGGCCGCCAGCTCGTGAGCGGGCACGTCCCGCAACGAGCCGCCGAAGCCGCCCACCGGTGTCCGCAGCGGCTCGCAGATGACCGCTTCGCGCATCAGGTCGTCTCCCTCGTCGTCCTGTCGTACCGCTTAACTGCTCTTGTCGATCCAGTCCTACACGTACTGGCGGGTCAGCCACTCGGCCACGAGCGCGGGCCGCTCGGACCCCTCGATCTCCACCGTGACCTTGTTGGTGAGCTGGACACCTCCGGCCACGTCGGCGACATCGATCAGCTCGATGCTCCCCCGGACCTTGCTCCCGACGGGCACCGGCGAGGTGAACCTCACCTTGTTCAGCCCGTAGTTGATGCCCATCTTCGTGTTCTCGATCCGGTAGAGCTGCGAGACCAGCACGGGCAGGAGGGAGAGCGTGAGGAACCCGTGCGCGATCGTGGTGCCGAACTGGCCGGCTTTCGCGCGCTCCTCGTCGACGTGGATCCACTGGTGGTCGCCGGTCGCGTCGGCGAAGGTGTCGATCTGCGCCTGGTCGATCGTGACCCAGTCGCTCACCCCGAGCCGGCTGCCCACCGCCGCGCGCAGCTCGTCGACACCGTTGAAGACTCGCATCGTCACTCCTGATCTCCTACTCCGCTGATCCAGCGTGGCGCTGATCCACCGTGACACAGGGGGATCTCGACCGCCGATCCACCCTGCCACACGCGACTGGGTGGTTCGCCCTGCTCCGAGTGGGTACGCGCCCATAAGTCAGCATCATCGGCAGGGACGGGACGTGATGGGGACCGCAGCGGAGAGGACGACGCCCCCGAGACCCGATGGCGCGTGGCACGAGGCGATGCCGTACTCCTCCGCTGCTCACCTC
>DASYES010000770.1:0-2216 GCA_036498885.1 Pseudonocardia sp. | reverse complement strand
TCGAGCCGAACACGAGCAACGCGCGCGGGCCGTCGGGGCGCCCCAGCGCGGCGATCAGCTCCGTCGCGCTGCGCCCTGGTCCCGGCAGCGCGCCGGGCGCCACGCCCCACACGCCGGCAACGTGCTCCCGGGCGGCCGGGTCGTTGATCGAGCGGTAGCCCGGCAGCTGGTCGGACTTCTGGCCGTGCTCGCGCCCGCCCTGCCCGTTGCCCTGCCCGGTGATCGTCCCGAACCCCGATCCCGGACGCCCCGGCAGACCGAGCGCGAGCGCCAGGTTGATCCACGCGGTCACGGTGTCGACGCCGTGCGCGTGCTGCTCAGCACCCCGCGCCGTGAGCACGTAGCGCCGCGACGTGCCCGCGAGCCAGCGCACGACCGTGCGCATGTCGGCGGCCGCTACCCCGCAGACGCGCTCGGCCCGCTCGGGCCACCACTGCGCCGCCACCCGCCAGGCGTCGTCGAAACCCGAGGTGCGTTCGGCGAGGTAGCCGGTGTCGAGCCACCCGTCGGCGACGGCGGCGTGGAGCATCCCCATGGCCAGGACCAGATCGGTGCCGGGCACCGCCTGCAGGTGCAGCCCGCCGGACGCGATCGCCCGCTCGGCGGTGGGCGTGCGCCGCGGGTCGACCACCACGAGCCGCGCCCCGCCCAGGTGACCCATGAGCGGCGGCATCGTCTCCGCGACGTTCGCCCCGGCGAGCACGACGACCTCGGCGTCGTCGAGGTCGGTGACCGGGAACGGCAGCCCCCGGTCGATGCCGAAGGCGCGGTTGCCCGCAGCGGCGGCCGAGGACATGCAGAACCGGCCGTTGTAATCGATCTGCGACGTTCCCAGCGCCACCCGGGCGAACTTGCCCAGTAGATAGGACTTCTCGTTCGTCAGGCCACCTGCGCCGAAGACCGCGACCGCGTCGGGGCCGTACGCGGCTCGCAGATCGGCGAGCCGCCGTGCCACGTACCCGAGTGCTTCGTCCCAGCCCACCGGCGCGAATTCGGCGGACCGCGACTCGCGCAGCAGCGGAGCCGTGAGCCGTTCGGGGTGGGTGAGCAGCGTGCCCGCCGTCCACCCTTTCTGGCAGAGGCCTCCACGGTTGGTCGGGAACTCGCGCGCGTCCACGTCCCCGGCGGGCCCGACCCACTGCCCGCACTGCAGCGCGCAGTACGGGCAGTGGGTGGCCGCCCTGGTGGCCACTCCTGTCGATCCGCCCACGGCCGGCAGAAGGCTCATACCCCGGCGTGCGCGAGTGGCGCGCTGGTGATGGCCGCCGCAGCCGGACGCAGGTAGACGACGTAGGTGACCGCCGTGCACACGACGTAGAAGGCGAGGAAGGACCAGAAGGCGGGGTCTCCGGACTTCGCGGTGAGGAACGACTCGCGGAACGCGAGGTTGATGAACAGCCCGCCCATGGCGCCGATCGCCCCGACGATGCCGATCACCGCACCCGAGACTCGCCGAGCCCGCAGTAGGGCCGCTTTCTCGTCGGCTCCGGCGGCGATCACCGCGTGCGCCTGCCCGCGGAAGATCGCCGGAATCATCTTGTAGGTCGATCCGTTGCCCAGCCCACTGAACACGAACAGCAGCACGAAGCCGGTCGTGAACAGAGCGAGCGAGTGCATGGCCGAGGCCAGCAGAACCAGGCCCGCCGACACGGCCATCGCGATGAAGTTCCAGAAGGTGATCCAGGCGCCCCCGTGGGAGTCGGCGAGCTTCCCGCCGTAGGGACGGATCACCGATCCGAGCAGCGGGCCGATGAACGTCACCGCCGCGGCCTGCAGCGGCGTGCGGCCGAACTGGTTCTGCAACACCAACCCGAACGCGAAGCTGAAGCCGATGAACGAGCCGAACGTCCCGATGTAGAGCAGCGACATCACCCAGGTCTGGCGCTCCCGGATCGACTCCCGGAAGGCGCCGGTGTCGTTGCGCACCGACGTCAGGTTGTCCATGTTCAGCGCGGCGAGCACGGCGGCCACCACGATCAGCGGAATGTAGACGCCAAGCAGGACACGAGGCGCGCCCGCGCCGGCCGTTGCGATGATCAGCAGGCCGACAAGCTGGATCACCGGCACACCGATGTTCCCGCCACCCGCGTTCAGCCCGAGCGCCCACCCTTTGCGGGCGTCGGGAAAGAAAGTGTTGATATTCGTCATCGACGATGCGAAGTTCCCCCCACCCACCCCGGCGACGGCGGCCGCCACGAGGAAGGTCGAGAATGACG
>DASYES010000769.1:0-3441 GCA_036498885.1 Pseudonocardia sp. | reverse complement strand
CTTGGCGCTCGCCCTGCTCGTCTACACCACCGTCAACAGCTGTCTGGTCGCCGGCGCCATCGCGGTGAGCACCCCGGAGGCCAACCTCTCCAAGGTGTTCGCGCCATGGGACGAGAACATGCTGGAGATCGCCACCCTCTGTCTCGGGGCGCTCACCGCTGTCGCTCTCGGCATCAATCCGTGGCTCGTGCTGCTGGTCCTGCCACCTCTGCTCGTGCTGCACCGCGCCGTCCTCGTCCGCCAGCTCGAACAGGCAGCAAGCACCGACGGCAAGACCGGGCTGCTCAACGCGGCCGCATGGCACGCCCAGGCCGAACGGGCCCTGCGCCGCGTGAGTCGCCACGACGGCGCCCGTGGCGTGCTCGTTCTCGACCTCGACCACTTCAAGCTGGTCAACGACACCCACGGCCACCTTGCGGGCGACCAGGTCCTCGCCGCCGTCGCCGACGCCCTGCGCACCGAAGTGCGCGATCGTGACCTCGTCGGCCGGTTCGGTGGCGAGGAGTTCGTGATCCTGCTCGGCGGCCTGGAGGGCAGCGGAACGGCGGAGCTCGAGGCGGTGGGGGAGCGGATCCGCCGTCGGGTCGCCGACCTGCGGGTGGAGATCCCCACCCCCGACGGTCCGCTCACGGTCGCTGGTCTGACCGTGTCGATCGGAGCGGCCATCTCGCCGGCCGAGGGCGGCGACCTCCGCACCCTGCTCCAGATCGCCGACACCGCCCTGTACACGGCCAAGCGCGCGGGGCGCAACGTGGTGCGGATGGGGTTCACGTTGCCCAGCCACCACGCGGCCCAGCACTCGCCCCACCTGTCTGCAGCGGCGGGCGAGCCGCCGGCCGCCACCGGCTGACGACACCCCGGAGTGGCACCACTTCGATACGCAGGGTGACGAGGAGCGCGATCAGTCCACCCCGAAGAGCGATCACGAACCTCCTGACACGTCAACTGCGGCTCACTAATCTCGGCGCCGCACGCGTTCTCGATGTCGGCGAAAGGGGATCGCGGTCGTGGACGAGCCGTTGTCGCCGACTTCGGGCAGGAGCGAGCTATGGGCCCTGCCCCGCCGGGCGGTCGTCGTCGTTCTGGCCGTGGAGGCCTCCGCTGTCGCGCTCGTCGTCGCCGCAAGCGCCACGCCGCAGCCGGGCGCGATCGGGCTGGCCGTCTTCCTGACGGTGCTCAGCGTGGTGCACACCGAACTCGCCACCGGTATCGAGCGGATCCGGCGGCGCGCGGCCCAGACCGCCTACTTCGACCTGAGCTCCGTGTGGACGTTCGCGGCCGCGCTGCTGCTCCCGCCGATGCTCGCGGCGGCCGTCATCGCGGCGGTGTACCTGCACCTGTGGCAGCGGGTGTGGCGGCCGGCGAAGGTGCCGCTGCACCGGCACGTCTACACCACAGCCACCGTGGTGCTCGCGGCCAACGCCGCGCATGCGGTGGTGCAGGGGGCAGGAGGCCTGCCCACCGCGGCAGCAGATGTGGGTGGCGTCGCCGGGATCGCGCTCGCCGTGCTGCTCTACGTCCTGGTCAACGCCGTGCTCGTCGCCGTGGTGATCGTCCTCACCAGCGAGCGCCCCGGGCTGCGGGACATCTTCGGCGGGTGGGACGACAACGCCGTCGAGGTCGCCACCATCTGCATGGGTGCCCTGGCCGCCGTCGCGCTCGGCTCCACGCCGGGCCTCGTCGCTCTCGTGCTGCCACCGATACTCGTGCTGCACCGCGCCGTGCTCGTCCGGCAGCTCGAGGAGGTGGCGAGCACCGACGCCAAGACGGGGCTCCTGAACGCGGCGGCCTGGCAGGTGCAGGGAACGCGGATCGTGCGCCGCGTGCACCGCTCGCGTGGGACGGCCGCCGTGCTGATCCTCGACCTCGACCACTTCAAGCTGGTGAACGACTCCTACGGACACCTCGCAGGCGACGAGGTGCTGGCCGCGGTGGCGACGGAACTGCGCACCTCGGTACGCGAGCAGGACATCGTGGGCCGGTTCGGCGGCGAGGAGTTCGTGGTGCTGCTGCCCGACCTCGCCCCCGGACCGGACGGGAACACCGAGATGCGCACCATCGCCGAGCGCCTCCGCAAGCGCGTCGCGGAGCTCGTTGTCCCGGTCGGTACCCCGGATGGGGACCTCAGCATCGCGGGCCTGTCCATCTCCGTGGGCGGTGCCGCGGTGCCGAACGACGGAACCACCCTCGAACAGGTGTTGAACGCCGCCGACGCATCGCTGTACGCAGCGAAGCGTGACGGGCGCAACCTGGTGCGCTTCGCGGGACCGGTGGAGATCCCCGGCCCGCGCAGCGGCAACTGAACGCCACCATGGAGCCGGTGCGGGCTGCCTCTCGTAAGCTGGGCCGGTGACCGTGTTGCGATCGATCCGCGGACCGGCCGATCTCAAGCGACTGGGGGCCGACCAGCTCGCCCCTCTCGCCGCGGAGATCCGCAGAGAGCTCGTGGCCTCGGTCTCCCGCACCGGCGGGCACCTTGGCCCCAACCTCGGCGTCGTCGAACTGACCATCGCGCTGCACCGCGTGTTCGACTCCCCGCGCGACACGCTGATCTGGGACACCGGACACCAGGCGTACGTGCACAAGATGCTCACCGGCCGCCAGGACGGCTGGGAGCAGCTCAAGAAGACCGGTGGGCTCTCCGGCTACCCGTGCCGGGCGGAGAGCGACCACGACCACGTCGAGAACAGCCATGCATCCACCTCGTTGTCGTGGGCCGACGGCATCGCGCGCGCTTACGCGCTCACCGGGCAGCAGCGCCACGTCGTCGCCGTGATCGGCGACGGTGCGCTCACCGGCGGGATGGCCTGGGAGGCGTTGAACAACATCGCCACCGGCGGACGCAGGCCCAGCGCCGATGCCGCCGTCGGGCGCGGACCGGGCGCCATCGGGGCCGTGTCCGGTGTGGACGACCCCGCGACCCGTGCGCCCGCTGCGGGGGACCGCAACATCGTCATCGTCGTCAACGACAACGGCCGCTCGTACTCCCCGACGATCGGCGGCCTGGCCGACCGGCTGGCCACGCTGCGGCTGCAGCCGGGCTACGAGCGTGTGCTCGACGCCGGCAAGCAGGCGCTCGCGCGCACCCCGGTTGTCGGCAACGCCCTCTACTCCGGTCTGCACGCCCTCAAGGCGGGTGTGAAGGACGCGCTGAGCCCGCAGGAGCTCTTCTCCGACCTCGGCCTCAAGTACTTCGGTCCGGTCGACGGGCACGACGTCGCCGCGATGGAGTCGGCGCTGCGCCGGGCCCGCCACTTCGGCGGCCCGGTGATCGTCCACGCCGTCACGCGCAAGGGCGCGGGCTACCCGCCCGCGGAGAACGACACCGCCGAGCAGATGCACAGCCCGTCCGCGTTCGACCCGGAGACGGGGCTTCCCACCGGGCCTCCGTCCGTCGGCTGGACCAGCGTCTTCTCCGAGGAGATGGTGGCGCTCGGGGCG
>DASYES010000768.1:0-3337 GCA_036498885.1 Pseudonocardia sp. | reverse complement strand
GGAGGCCACGCGGCTCGGTTACGCCGAGGCCGACCCGAGCGCCGACGTCGACGGCTATGACGCGGCGTCCAAGGCCGCGATCCTCGCGTCGCTCGCGTTCCACACCCGCGTCACGGCCAATGACGTGCACTGCGAGGGGATCCGCGCGGTCACTGCGTCCGACATCACCGCGGCGGCGGGGATGGGATGCGTGATCAAGCTGGTGGCGATCTGCGAGCGCATCCCGCCCGACGGCGACGTCCCCGAGTCGGTCTCCGCCCGCGTGTACCCGGCGATGATCCCCGCCGCCCACCCGCTGGCGTCCGTCGACGGCGCGTTCAACGCGGTGTTCGTCGAGGCAGAGGCCGCGGGCCAGATGATGTTCTACGGGCAGGGGGCCGGTGGCGCGCCCACGGCCAGCGCCGTGCTCGGCGACATCGTGGCGGTGGCGCGCAACCGTGTGGGCGGCGGGCGTGCTCCGCGCGAGTCCGCCTACGCCAGCCTGCCCGTTCGCGCGATGGGGAGCGTGCGCACGCGCTACCACGTCAGCCTCGACGTCGACGACCGTGCCGGTGTGCTCGCGGCGATCTCCGGCGAGTTCGCCCATCGCGGCGTGAGCATCGCCGCGGTCCGGCAGACCGGCGGCGGCAACGGTGGAGCGGCTGCGCGGCTCGTCGTCGTCACACACGCAGCGCCCGAGGCGGCCCTCGCCGCCACGGTGGAAGTGCTTGCAGGGCTGGACGCCGTGCGGGTCGTCGACAGCGTGCTCCGGGTCGAGGACCTGGGCCGGAAGGGTGTTGCCGGGTGAGCTCTGCGACGAAAGCGACCCGGTGGCCCGGCGTGATCGAGGCCTACCGGGAGCGGATGCCCGTCGAGCCCGGATGGACGGTGGTCACGCTCGGTGAAGGCGGCACGCCGTTGCTGCCCGCGCCGCACCTGTCCCGGCGCACCGGTTGCGAGGTCTACCTCAAGGTCGACGGCGCCAACCCGACGGGGTCCTTCAAGGACCGCGGTATGACGGTGGCGGTCACCGACGCGCTGGCCCAGGGCAAGAAGGGCGTCCTGTGCGCGTCCACGGGCAACACGTCGGCCTCGGCCGCCGCCTACGCCGCGAGGGCCGGTCTGACCTGTGCGGTTCTCGTGCCGCAGGGCAAGATCGCGCTCGGCAAGCTGGCCCAGGCCGTGGCGCACGGCGCCCGCATCCTGCAGATCGACGGCAACTTCGACGACTGCCTCGAGCTCGCCCGTAAGACGGCGGCCGACTACCCGGTCGCCGCGCTGGTCAACTCGGTGAACCCCACCCGGATCGCGGGGCAGGCGAGCGCGGCCTATGAGATCTGCGACGAGCTGGGCCGCGCCCCCGACGTGCACTGCCTGCCCGTCGGCAACGCCGGCAACATCACCGCCTACTGGGCGGGCTACAGCGCTTACCGCGCCGACGGCCTGATCGGTGCGGCGCCCCGGATGTTCGGCTACCAGGCCGAAGGCGCCGCTCCGCTCGTGCACGGCGCCCCTGTGCGGCACCCGGAGACGATCGCCACGGCAATCCGGATCGGGGCACCGGCGTCCTGGGCGGCAGCCGTCAGAGCACGTGACGAATCGGGCGGGCAGTTCGCCGCGGTCTCCGACGAGGAGATCCTCGTGGCGTACCGTCTCCTGGCTGCGCAGGAGGCTGTGTTCGTGGAGCCGGCGTCCGCGGCGAGCGTGGCCGGACTCCTGCAGTCGGCGGGCGACGGCACGCTGCCGCGCGGGTCGCTCGTGGTGTGCACCGTCACCGGCCACGGTCTGAAGGACCCCGACACAGCGCTGCTCGCGGCGCCCGAGCCCACCGTGGTGCCCATCGATCCGGGCGCCGTGGCCGACGCGCTGGAGCTGCGATGAGCGCCGGTGGTCGGGCCGGAAAAGTGACATTCATGACGTTTTCGGCTGCCATTGGCGCCGCGCCACCGGGGTCGCGCTGATGGGCAGGCCCGGCGAGGTCCGAATCCGCGTGCCCGGCTCGTCAGCGAATCTCGGGCCCGGGTTCGACTCGTTCGGCCTCGCGCTCGGGCTCCACGACGACGTCGAGGTCTCGGTCACGTCCGGGGGTATCGACGTCGAGATCGAAGGGGAGGGGGCAGGCCGGGTTCCCTGCGACGAGGCACACCTCGTGGTTCGCGCCATGCGTGCCACGTGGAACATCGTCGGGGACGCCCCGCCGGGCCTGCGGATGCGATGCCGCAATGCGATTCCCCATTCCCGCGGGCTGGGCAGTTCGGCGGCGGCCGCGGTCGCGGGCGCCGCAGCGGCCGTCGTACTCGCCGGGCGCGATCTCGAGCTGGAGCGCGAGACGGTGCTGCAGGTCACCGCCGGGATGGAGGGCCACGCCGACAACGCGGCGGCCAGCCTCTACGGCGGCTTCGTCGTCGCCTGGGAAACCGCCGGGAATATTGCCGAGCGGTTTCACGCTGTAAAACTCGAGATGGATCCGGGCATCCGCCCGGTTGCACTCATCGCGGGAAGAGAATCGTCCACCAGCGCCACGCGAGGGCTTCTGCCCGACCATGTACCGCTGCGGGACGCGGCCTTCACCGGCAGCCGCACCGCGCTTGCCGTCCTGGCGTTCACCAGGCGGCCTGACCTGCTGCTGCCGGCCACAGAGGATCGCCTGCACCAGAGCTACCGGCGCCCGGCCTACCCGGAGTCGTCCCGTCTTGTGGACGTGCTTCGCGAGCGGGGAATCCCCGCCGCGATCTCCGGCGCCGGGCCGTCCGTGCTGGCACTGACGGCCGACGGGACTCTGCCGGCGGGCGTGGACCTGCAAGGGTTCAGGGCCGTGGCACTGCCGGTCGACGACGCCGGGGCCACGGTCGAGATCGGATAACCCATTCCCATGGGCACCGTCCGGCGCGTCGAGCAGGGGGGTTGTTGCCGCACCGAGGGGTGAACGTCTACTCTCGGCACCGCAACGGCGATCCACGCGTCATCCGTGTGGCCACTCGAGCCGGAATCTTCGTATCCGTTGGATCACTTCTGATTTCGACCCGGGCGGCCTTCAGTCGCGACCGTCGCGCCGATCGCCGCCCCTGCCTGTCGGGGCGGCCGCGCTCCCGCGATCCGTTGACCGACATGTCGTCCGGCGCACCGTCCGGGCGAGTGTGTGAATCCCGCTGACCAGTGGATTTTGGTCAGGAAGGACATCAGTGAGCGAGACCGATCTCGTCAGCACCGAGACAGCCCCTGCACCGCGCAAGCGCGGTGGACTGACCGGCATGGTGCTGGCGGAGCTCCGCCAGCTCGCCGGGGAGCTCAACATCCCCGACACTGCCGGCATGCGCAAGGGCGACCTGATCGCCGCCATCAAGGAGAAGCAGGGCGG
>DASYES010000767.1:0-3501 GCA_036498885.1 Pseudonocardia sp. | reverse complement strand
GTCGCGACGGGCTCGGCGTCGTGTTGCTCGTGCTGGCGGTCGTGAGCGCGGCCGGTATCTGGTGGGGGGCAGGCGGCCCGGTCGGGAGATGGCTGTCCGCCGCGGTCGGCTACGTCATCGGGCTCGGATCCGCGGTGCTGCCGGTGGTGCTGGCGCTGACCGGTGCCGCCCTGATGGCCACGCGACCGCACCCGGAGGCCCGCCCGCGGGTGGCGGTCGGGTCCCTGCTGCTGACCCTCGGCGTGCTCGGTCTCGTGCACCTCGCGGCAGGGCGTCCCGACGCGCCCGGCCTCTGGGTCGACGGCGGCGGCGCGCTGGGTTACCTGGCCGCCACCCCGCTCGCCACCGGCCTGACGGCGTGGGTGGCGGTGCCCGTGCTGGTGCTGCTGTCCGGGTACGCGCTCCTGGTGCTCACCGGCACGCCGGTGCGCGAGGTCCCCGCCCGCTTCCGCCGGCTGCTCGGGCCCGGCGTGGGCGACCCGGCCCTTGCCGAGGGCGACGGGGTCGAGTCCACGGCCGATCCCGTCACCGACACCCCGCCGGTGGCGCTGCGGCGCCCGTCGCGGCGGCGGCAGGCGTCGCGGGTGGCGGACCCCGGCCCGGAGGCCGGCATCGAGACCCCGGCGACACCCGAGGTCTCCGCCGCCCCCGACGAGCCGCCTGCGCCGCGCACGAAGCGCAAGCCGCCCGCCACCGTGCCGGCCACCCCGCCTGCCGAGCCGGAACCCGACGGCACCGCCGGCGAGCAGTTGCGGCTCACCGTCTCCCCGACCGAGGGGGAAGGCACCTACGTCCTGCCACCCAGCGACCTGCTGCCCACCGGGCCGGTGGCCAAGACCCGCAGCAGCGCCAACGACGCGATGATCGAGTCGATCACCGGCGTGCTCGACCAGTTCTCGGTGGACGCCCAGGTCACCGGCTTCACCCGCGGCCCGACGGTCACCCGCTACGAGATCGAGCTCGGCCCGGCGGTCAAGGTCGAGAAGATCACCCAGCTGACCAAGAACATCTCCTACGCCGTCGCCACCGACAACGTGCGGATCCTGGCGCCGATCACCGGCAAGTCCGCCGTCGGCATCGAGGTGCCGAACACCGACCGGGAGATGGTCCGCCTCGGCGACGTGCTGCGCAGCAGCACCGCCCGCGCCGAGCAGCACCCGCTCGTGATCGGCCTGGGCAAGGACATCGAGGGCCATTTCCTCACGGCCAACCTGGCGAAGATGCCGCACCTGCTGGTGGCGGGCTCCACCGGCTCCGGCAAGTCGAGCTTCGTCAACTCGATGCTCGTGTCACTGCTCTCGCGGGCCACGCCGGATGAGGTCCGGATGATCCTCATCGACCCCAAGATGGTGGAGCTCACTCCGTACGAGGGCATCCCGCACCTGATCACGCCCATCATCACCCAGCCGAAGAAGGCGGCCTCCGCGCTGTCCTGGCTCGTGGAGGAGATGGAGCAGCGCTACCAGGACATGCAGGCCAACAAGGTCCGTCACGTCGACGACTTCAACCGCAAGGTGCGCTCCGGCGAGATCACCGCGCCACTGGGCAGCGAGCGGGAGTACCGGCCCTACCCGTACATCCTCTGCATCGTCGACGAGTTGGCCGACCTCATGATGACCGCGCCGCGCGACGTCGAGGACGCGGTCGTGCGCATCACGCAGAAGGCCAGGGCGGCGGGCATCCACCTGGTGCTCGCCACGCAGCGGCCCTCGGTGGACGTCGTCACGGGCCTGATCAAGACCAACGTTCCGTCGCGGCTGGCGTTCGCCACGTCGTCGCTCACGGACTCGCGCGTCATCCTCGACCAGCCGGGCGCCGAGAAGCTCATCGGCATGGGCGACGGGCTCTACCTGCCGATGGGAGCCGGGAAACCCACCCGCATGCAGGGCGCGTTCGTCGGCGACGAGGAGATCTCCTCGGTCGTCACGTTCGTCAAGGAGCAGGCCGAGCCCACGTACACGGAGGGGGTCACGGCCCAGAAGGCGGGGGAGGCAAAGGAGGTCGACCCCGACATCGGCGACGACCTCGACCTGCTCCTGCAGGCGGCCGAGCTGGTGGTCACCTCCCAGTTCGGGTCCACATCCATGCTGCAGCGAAAGCTCCGTGTCGGGTTCGCGAAGGCGGGCAGGCTCATGGACCTGCTCGAGTCCCGAGGTGTCGTCGGGCCGTCCGAGGGGTCGAAGGCCCGCGATGTTCTGATCAAGCCGGACGAGCTCGAAGGCGTGCTCTGGCTGATGCGGGGCGGCGGCGGACCCGAGCCGGACTCCGACGCCTCCGACGACTGACAGTCACCCTCTGTGCACGGACTGCTCCATATGGCGTGCCGCCGTTCCGTCGAGGGACGTCGCAAACCGGGGCCACTCCATGACGTCGTCACGGAACGTGCCAGAGTGTGGTGACTCGGGTGGATCGCACCCGATGCGTCGGACGTCGGGAAAGGTATCCGCGGCATGTTGTGGTCCGGTCGCCGCCGGGGCGGCAAGAAACAGAAGACGGGCGGACGACAAGCCATCATGTCGATCCCGCTCACCGGTGGACTGGTCAGCGGCGATGTCCGCGATGGCGAGGGCAAACCGCTTGCGGGAGCCCATGTCGCGATCTTCGACCGTTCCAACAAGTGCGTGGCCCGCTCGGATACCGACCCCTACGGCTTCTTCGCGGCCGCTCTGATGCCCGGCGCTTACCGGATCCGGGCCGAGGCGGGCGGCTACCAGAGCTTCCATGAGCGCACCGAGGTCGAGTGGGGCACCCACAGTTCGATCGGGAGTCTCACGCTCATTCCGGACGCGACGCTCACCGTGCCCACGCCGGGGCTCTACGAGATCGACCCCGACCACTCGGCGATCCGGTTCGTCGCGCGCCACATCGCGATGTCACGGGTCTACGGGCAGTTCATGGAGTTCGCCGGGCAGATCTACATCGCCGAGCGCTTCGAGGACTCCCAGGTCGAGGTGCTGATCGACGCCGCAAGCGTTTTCACCAACGCCGAGAAGCGCGACGCCCACCTGCGTTCGGCCGACTTCCTCGACGTCACCCGCTTCCCGAAGCTGCACTTCACGAGCCACCGCTTCAGCCGTACGGGCGGCAACCGCTGGCTGATCGACGGCGAGCTCACCCTGCACGGGATGACGAGCGACGTGCAGCTCGACACCACCTACCTCGGAATGCAGGAGTGGAACGGCATGCGCGCGGGCTGCACCGCCACCGCGGAACTGCACCGCGAGCACTTCACCGTGAACTGGCAACAGATCCTCGCCCGCGGCGTGCCGGTGGTGGGGTCGACGATCCAGATCACCCTCGACATCCAGGGCATCCTGCAGTCCTGACCGACCCCACCCACCCCGCGAGTCGCCCGTTTCGGTCGCGCGAGTCGCCCGTTTCGCGTGCGCGAGTCGCCGCGGCGGGGCCGGTGAGTTGGGGCGTCCACGGCTCCGCGAGTCGCCCGTCTTGCGTGCCTGAGTCGCCCGCCCTGCCCTGTTAGTTGCCCGTCCGAGTGCGCAC
>DASYES010000766.1:0-2715 GCA_036498885.1 Pseudonocardia sp. | reverse complement strand
GGCGGGCCTCCGGCGCGGCCGCCCGCGCACTGGCCGGCACCGGGCGCGCCGTCAGCACGCTGGGCCGGATCAACCTGGCCGCCGCGGCGGAGGGCGCACTGCTCGGGGCCTACACGTTCACCGACTACCGCAGCAACGGCGCGGGCCGGGCACCGGTGGGCCGCGTGGGCCTGCTCGCCGACGGCATCGACGGAGCCGAGGAGATCCTGCGCACCGCCACGGGCGTCGCGCAGGCCGTCCGCACGGCACGCGACCTCGTGAACACCCCTCCGAACGACCTGTTCCCGGAGACCTTCGCCGCCCGCGCGCGCGAGCTGGCCGAGGCGGCGGGCATCGAGGTCGAGGTGCTGGGCGGCGACGAGCTCGCCGAGGGAGGATACGGCGGTGTGCTCGGCGTCGGGCAGGGCTCGTCGCGCGGGCCACGGCTGGTCCGGCTCCGCTACTCCGGTGGAGCGGCACCGCGGGCCTCGGTCGCGCTGATCGGCAAGGGCATCACGTTCGACACCGGCGGCATCTCGATCAAGCCCGCCGCGAACATGGACCACATGACCTCCGACATGGGCGGCGCGGCGGCCGTGATCGCCGCCACCGTGGCGGCAGCCCTGCTGGAGCTACCCGTGGCGGTCACGGCGACCGTGCCGATGGCCGAGAACATGCCCAGCGCCACCGCATACCGTCCCGGCGACGTCCTGCGTATGTACGGCGGCCGCACCGTCGAGGTGCTCAACACCGACGCCGAAGGCCGGCTGATCCTGGCCGACGCGATCGCCAGAGCCGCCGAGGACGCGCCCGACTACCTGATCGAGACCTCCACGCTCACCGGCGCCCAGCAGGTGGCACTGGGGCTGCGCACCGCGGGCGTGATGGGCAGCGACGAGTTCCGCGACCGGGTGGCCGCACTCGGCCGCGCCACCGGCGAGGACGCCTGGGCCATGCCGCTGCCCCCGCACCTGCGTGGGGAGCTCGACTCCCGCGTCGCCGACATCGCCAACGTCACAGGCACCCGCTGGGGCGGGATGCTCGTGGCGGGCACCTTCCTGCGGGAGTTCGTGCCGGCCGACCTGCCGTGGGCGCACATCGACATCGCCGGCCCGTCGTTCCACACCGGCGCGCCGTACGGCTACACCACCAAGGGCGGCACGGGGGTTCCCGTTCGCACGCTGGTCGCCGTACTCAGCGACATCGCGGCCAACGGCTGAGATCCCGACGCCCGCCGTTACCCGTTCAGATCCCTGCGGCGTTCCCGCTCACGCAGGATGCGCTGGCGGGCGTCGTGGTCGCGCATCCGTTGCGGATAGCCCACCAGCTGCACGTCGTACACGGGCATCCGCAGTGAGCGCGCCAGCTTGCGTGCGCCGTCGGGCGACGAGATGCGCCGCCGCGTCCACGCACCGTCCCGGTCGACCAGCAACATCGTCGTGGCGGTGACGGTGGTGCGGGGCTCCACGAACGCCTCCACCCCCTCGTGCGTCTCCGCCCAGTTACGCAGGTACGCGACATCGCCCGAGTCCACTCCGCGGAGTCCGCTCTTGAAACCTCGGCCGAGCCTGCCCAGGAGGCTCACCGTTCGTCCCCTCCGTGTCCGGCCCGCGTGCCGCGTGGGCACTGTCTCGACGGCCAGGTCCCGCCCTCGCTCGTCAATTCGCTCATCGCGCCCCACCTCCTGACTGCGCCAACGTCCGAGGTCGACGGTTTTCTCCCGTGTGACCAGCCGCCGCACCCGACCACGGCGGATGACAAGATGGGTCAAGCGGCGTTACAGCCACTGTCACAAGCACTGCCGGCAATTCGGTGAGGGAGTTCTGACGTGCCCGAGCACAACGCGGACCTGGTCATCCTCGGGGGCGGATCGGGCGGTTACGCCTGCGCCCTGCGAGCGGCCGAGCTGGGAATGTCCGTGGTGCTGGTCGAGCGCGACAAGCTCGGCGGCACGTGCTTGCACTACGGCTGCATCCCCACCAAGGCACTGCTGCACGCCGCCGAGGTGGCCGACAACGCCCGCGAGGGCGACCGGATCGGCGTCAAGAGCTCACTGGCCGGCATCGACATGGCCGGCGTGAACTCATACAAGGACGGCGTCATCGCCAAGCTCTACAAGGGGCTGCAGGGGCTGGTGAAGTCCCGCAAGATCACTCTGGTCGAGGGCACCGGCCGCTTCGAGGGGCCGCGAACCGTCGTGGTCGGCGAGGACCGCTACGTAGGCAAGAACGTGGTGCTCGCCACCGGCAGCTACTCGAGGACGCTCCCCGGCCTCGACATCGGGGGCCGCATCATCACCAGCAGCGAAGCCATCCACCTCGACGAGGTGCCGGACCGGATCGTGATCCTCGGTGGCGGGGTGATCGGCGTCGAGTTCGCCTCGGTGTTCCGCAGCTTCGGCTCGGAGGTCACCATCGTCGAGGCGCTGCCGCGGCTCGTCCCCAACGAGGACGAGTTCGCCTCCAAGCTCCTCGAGCGGGCCTTCCGCCGTCGCAAGATCACATTCAAGACCGGTGTCCGGTTCACCGGTGCCACGCAGACCGAGGACACCGTCACCGTCTCCCTCGAGTCCGGCGAGGAGATCGACGCCGATCTGCTGCTCGTCGCCGTGGGACGCGGGCCGAACACCGCCGACGCCGGCTACGACGAGGCCGGCGTGGAGCTGGAACGGGGTTTCGTGCGCACCGACGAGCGGCTGCGTACCAATCTGCCGGGGGTGTACGCGCTGGGCGACAT
>DASYES010000765.1:0-7326 GCA_036498885.1 Pseudonocardia sp. | reverse complement strand
GGCGGCAGCGTGGCCACGATCTGCCAGAGCCGGGCCGCGGTGTCCGCGTCGATCACCTGCTCCTCGACACCCGGCTCCGTGGCCGGCACCGCGTCCATCTCGAGGCCCACCAGGGTCTGGCCCTCCCGCAGGATCCGTAGGCACTCCCGCGACGCGGTGGTCGCCAGCCAGCCGCCGAGGCGGTCGGGGTCGCGCAGCGAGCCGAGGTGCTCCACCAGGCGCAGCCACGTGCGCTGCTCGGCGTCGCGGGCGTCGGCGTCCTGCAAGCGGTAGGCGCGCACCACCGACGCCACCAGCCCCCGGTACCGGACGACGACCTCCGCCCAGGCGCTGCCGTCGCCCTGCCGGGCCAGCGTGAGCAGCTCGGTGTTCCGGAGGTCCTGGATCTTCGTGGTCGCGGGCGCCGTCGTCACGGTGGTCACAGTCATCGCCGGGCTCCTTCTAACGGGTGTCCCAGAGTCGGGTGAACGGCCGCGGATGTCGTCAGGACAACGCCCTACGTGTGCCCCTACGGACCCCCTACATCGGAGCGTTGGGGCGGTGGCCGTATCACCGCCCGCCCCACGCGACTCATCCCGCGGTCCGACACCGATCGCCGTGCGTCAGCGGGGAAACGCGCGACCGACGGTCTCGGCGCGGAGGAGCCGAGGCGGGATCGAACCCGCGGACCTGACGACGGGAGCGATGGGAATGGGCGCAATGACGGCCGAGGTGAACGGATTGCGGGTGATCGCGGGATCGGCCGCGCGATGGGGAGCACCCAGACGGGCCGGGCGCACCTGGGCCTCCGGGGCGGCCGAGACCCCGGCTCCGAAGCAACGTGGGGCGGCCCTCGGTGGCAGGGAGGGTGCGCTCGAACCGGTCACTCCGGACGCGATGGTCCACGTGCTCTCCCGGCTGCAGCCGGGCGCGGACGGGGGGCGGCGCGGCGACGGCGCGGGGCCGGTCAACCGGCTCCTCACCGGAGTCGTGGACGCTACGGTCGACGCCGAGCCGACCGCCGACCCGGAGTTCGTCGCCGTGCTCGTCACGGAGCTGGCCCGGCGCTACCTGCGGGCCGTGAGCGGGTACGCCCGTGGGGTCACGGTGCCGCGGGCCTGGCGTGAGGTGCTCGGGCGATGGGATCCGGAGAACATCGACCCGGCCCGGATCACCCTGGCCGGCGGCCTCACGATCGTGGGGCACGACCTCCCGTCGGCCGTGGTGAGCACATGCACGCTGCTCGGACGCACCCCGGGCCCCACCGAGCGGGCAGCCGTGCAGATGATCGTCGGGCTGATCGCCGACCGGCTGCGCGACGACGCGGCCGTGGTGGCGCTCCTCGGCTCCGACGGCGTGGGCGTCCTGCTCTCCCGGCACGACGCGTGGCGGCAGGCTGAGCACCTGTGGGCCGTGCGCGGCCGACCGTCCGAGGCCGAGGAGGAACGCTCCGCCATGGACTGGCGGGCCGGTCTTGTCGCGCGGGGCCTGCTGGCCACCTACCCCCGCTGACCCCGCGGCTGCCGTAACCATCCCGCGAGTCGCCCGTTTCAGGCGCGCGAGTCGCCCTTTTCGGCGTGCGAGCCGCCCGGATCGGGGCGGGCCGGGCCGGACCGGACCGGGCCCGCGAGTCGCCCGTTTCGGACCGGCGAGTCGCCCGAATCCGGCGAGCGAGCCGCCCTACGTCGTGCGCCGGTCGCCCCGTGCCCGCCTTCACGCGGGGGCGAGCACGACCACCGGGCGGGCCAGCTCGCCCCGTTCGCTGACGAGGGCCAGCGCCCGGCCGTCGGGGGCGAACACGCCGTAGGTGCCGCCCACCCCAGCCGCAGGGAGCGGACGGCCGTGTGCAATGTCGGCGGCGAGCGCGGCGTCGAGATCACGGCGCGGAAACGCCACTCCGACGGCCTCATCGAGCGGGAGCGTCAGTTCGGGTGCGCCCTCGAGCTGCTCGAGTGTGCGGGCATGTTCGAGGGCGAACGGGCCGACGCGGGTGCGGCGCAGCGCCGTCAGATGACCGCCGACCCCCATCCCCGCGCCGAGGTCGCGAGCCAGCGCCCGCACATACGTGCCGGACGAGCAGTCCACCACGACGTCGAGGTCGTCGCCGCGCCGCACGAGGAGCCGGAACTGCGACACCGTCACCGGACGGGCCGGGATCACGACCTCCTCACCGGCCCGCACCCGCGCGTACGCGCGCTTCCCATCGATCTTGATCGCGCTGACCGAGCTCGGCACCTGCTCGATCGCACCCGTCAGCGTGGCCATCCCGGCCGCGACGGCCGCATCGTCGACGGCTCCCGCGTCAGCCGTGCGGACGATCTCGCCCTCGGCGTCATCCGTGGTCGTCGTGGCGCCGAGGCGGATCGTCGCCGTGTACGCCTTCGTGTCGAGTGCGAGGTGCCCGAGCAGCTTCGTGCCGCGTCCGACGCCGCAGACGAGTACGCCGGTAGCCATCGGGTCGAGCGTGCCGGCGTGGCCGATCTTGCGCGTGCCGAGGATCCGGCGCAGCCGGGCGACCACGTCGTGCGATGTCAGTCCGGCGGGCTTGTCGACCACGACCAGGCCGGAGGGGACGGCGTTCACGTGCGGCGATTCTTCCTGCCCGTCACCCGGCAGGGTCCCGGGGGGCAGGAGGACCGGGGCGACCAGCCCCCGCGATCGGGCGACTCGCGGACGGGGAGGAGCGACTCGCTGGTGGGGATCGGGCGACTCGCGGGTGTGGGGAGGGGCGACTCGCCGGTGGGGATCGGGCGATTCAGGCGCGGGGATCGGGCGACTCGCGGGCGGGGAGGGGCGGCTCGCGGGTGGGGATCGGGTGACTCGGGCGCGGGGAACGGGCGACTCGCGGGGGTGCGGGCGACCGTCGGGTGCCGCAGCCGGTTCCGTAGGCTCGACCCGTGCAGCGCTGGCGGGGGCTCGAGTCCGTGCCGAGCGGCTGGGGTCGCAGCGTCGTCACCGTCGGTGTGTTCGACGGGGTGCATCGTGGCCACCAGCAGCTCATCGGCCGGGCGGTGGAACGCGGGCGGGAACGTGGTCTCCCGACCGCGCTGGTGACGTTCGATCCGCACCCGGCCGAGCTGATCCGACCGGGCAGCCACCCGGCGCGGCTGACCAGCCTCCGGCGTCGGGCCGAACTCGTGGCAGGGCTCGGGGTGGACGCCTTCTGCGTGCTGCCCTTCACCGCCGAGCTGGCGCGCACCGAACCGGCCGAGTTCGCGCACGAGGTGCTCGTGGAGCGGCTGCACGCCGCGGACGTGGTGGTCGGGCGCAACTTCACATTCGGGCACAAGGCCAAGGGGGACGTGGCGCTGCTCACCGAGCTCGGGCAGAAGTTCGGATTCGGGGTGGAAGGGCTCGACCTGATCACCGACGACGGGATCACGTTCTCCTCCACCTACATCCGCTCCTGCATCGACGCAGGCGACGTCGAGACGGCCGCGGCCGCGCTGGGCCGCCCGCACCGCATCGAGGGCGTGGTGGTGCACGGCGACCGGCGGGGCCGGGACCTGGGCTTCCCGACCGCAAACCTGTCCATCCCGCCCTACACGGCGCTGCCGGCCGACGGCGTCTACGCGGGACGCTTCGGCATCACCACGGTCAAAGAGGGAAGCAGGCTCCTGCCCGCGGCGATCTCGGTGGGGACGAACCCCACGTTCTCCGGGCGCGTGCGTTCCGTCGAGGCCTACGTGCTCGACGTCGACGAGGACTTCTACGGGTTCGAGGTCGCACTCGACTTCGAGCACCGGCTGCGCGGGCAGGAGCGCTTCGACGACGTGGAGTCGCTGATCGTGCAGATGCAGCGCGACGTGGACCGCGCGCGTGAGCTGCTGGGCGGCTGACGCCCACCGGGCACTTTTCCCGTTCGGCCACGCAGCCGGTGGGGAGGTGCCAGCATCCTCGGCATGGCTGAGGCAGGTGCAGAGCCGCTGTGGTCCCGGATGGCGGTGAACCGCGAGCGGCAGCGTGAGCTCTACGGTGCGCCGCTCGGCGATCGCGTCCGTCGGCTCACTTCGGCCCTGGGCATCTCCCAGTCCCGGCTCGCCCGCACGCTGGGGATCAGCCCGGCCATGCTGAGCCAGTTGGTGAGCGCGCGCCGTGTCAAGATCGGTGACCCCGCGGTGCTCGCCCGGTTGTTGCTGCTCGACAAGCGCTGCCACGTGCTGCGCACCCCGCCCGAGACACGCGCGGTCGATGCGCTTCTCGCGGAGGTCGCACAGGCGCGGTGGCAGTGGAACGAGCCGCGCGTCCCGGCTCAGCGCGGGCGCCGGGCGCCTCTCGCCGGCGCGGCGGCCGCGGCGCTGCGCGGAATCGCCGAGCCGGCCCGCCTCGCCGCCGCGGCCGCCGCGCTCGGTCCGGGTTTCCCGGAGCTCGCCGAGGTGCTGCGCCAGGCCGCGAGTCGGCCGGGGGTCTGACCGTGCGCCTGTTCACCGCGCTGTGGCCGCCGGCGGAGGCGGTGTCGGCCCTGGTCGCGGCCACGGGCGTGCCCCCGTCGGGCTGGCGGGCGGTCGAGCCGGCGTCGTGGCACCTCACGTTGGCGTTCCATGGCGAGGCCGACCCAGGAGTGCTCGCCAGGCGGCTCGATCGGGCGGCAGGCGGGCTGGCCGCGCCGAAGCTGCGGATCGCCGGGGCGGGGTCGTTCCCCGGCGTGCGCTGGGCGGGGGTGCAGGCCGACGCGCCGGAACGGCTGGACCTCCTCGTCAGGGCGGCGGGCGGCGACCCGGCCGAGTTCGTCGCGCACCTCACCGTCCTGCGCAGGCGACGGCGTCCTGGGCAGGGCGCCGATCCGGTTCCGGCGACACCGTGGGCGTCGCACGAGGGGCCGTGGTGGCGGGCGCAGGAGGTGCTGCTGATGGTCAGCGAGCCGGCCAAGGGCGGCGCCCGATATCGGCCGGTGCACCGGGTGCCGCTGGCCGGCGAGTAGCCCGGCCGACGCGCGGGGCGGCGCTGACGGCGACGCCATCGTGCCTGGTAACGTGGAGTGCTGGGTCCGGCTGCAGTCCGTGGCGGCCGTGACCGACTCCCGGCGTTCATCATCATGGCGCCGGCCTCACGGCACAGCAACGAAAGAGGAGCACGTGGCACTCGACGCCGCACAGAAGAAGACGATCCTGGACACCTACGGTGTCCACGAAGGTGACACCGGCTCACCCGAGGCGCAGGTTGCGCTGCTGACCAAGCGGATCAGCGACCTGACCGAGCACCTCAAGATGCACAAGCACGACCACCACTCCCGGCGGGGCCTGCTCCTGCTGGTCGGCCGGCGGCGCCGGCTGCTGAAGTACCTGGCTTCGGTCGACGTCCAGCGCTACCGGTCACTGATCGAGCGCCTCGGCCTCCGCCGCTGAACCTCGGTCGGCCCGGAACCCCGAGCGGGGTCCGGGCCGGCACCACAACTCCACGACGCCACGCCTCCGGTAGCTGATCCGCCGGTCCTCGGTAGTGGCTCCCGGGCCCATCCCGCACGCGGCCCGGGTGCTTCGATCGATGACCGGCTCGGCCGAGGGTCCTCCCGGTGTGGCGTGGGGTCTCCCCTCTGGAAGAGGAGATGTCCACTTCATGACAGATGCCCAGACAACCGATACGGCGGACAACGTCCACGAGACGACCGCCGTCATCGACAACGGGAGCTTCGGCACCCGCACCGTCCGGTTCGAGACGGGGCGTCTCGCGCGCCAGGCCGCCGGTGCCGTCGTCGCCTACCTGGACGACGAGACGATGCTGCTCTCCGCCACCACGGCGTCCAAGCAGCCCAAGGAGCACTTCGACTTCTTCCCGCTCACGGTGGACGTCGAGGAGCGGATGTACGCGATCGGCAAGATCCCCGGCTCGTTCTTCCGCCGTGAAGGGCGCCCGGGCACCGACGCGATCCTGACCGCTCGCCTGATCGACCGGCCGCTGCGCCCGTCGTTCGTCGACGGTCTGCGCAACGAGATCCAGGTCGTCGTCACGATCCTCTCGCTCGACCCGCAGGACCCTTACGACGCGCTGGCCATCAACGCCGCATCGGCGTCCACGCAGCTCGCCGGGCTGCCGTTCTCAGGTCCGATCGGCGGCGTCCGCGTGGCGCTGGTCGACGGCCAGTGGGTGGCGTTCCCGCGGTACGAGGACCTGCAGCGGGCCGTGTTCGACATGGTCGTCGCGGGCCGGGTCGTGGGTGACGACGTCGCGATCATGATGGTCGAGGCCGAGGCCACCACCGAGACGATCGAGCTCGTGGCCGGTGGCGCGCAGGCGCCCACCGAGCAGGTCGTGGCGTCCGGGTTGGAGGCGGCGAAGCCGTTCATCCGGAGCCTGTGTGTCGCGCAGCAGCAGCTGGCCGACGTCGCGGCGAAGCCCACCGGCAACTTCCCGACCTATCCCGCCTACCAGGACGACGTGTTCGAGGCCGTGGCCGCGAACGCCTCGGACGACCTGGCTCAGGCGCTGGCCATCGGCGGCAAGCAGGAGCGCGAGTCGCGCCTCGACGAGGTCAAGGCCGCCGTGCTCGACAAGGTCGGCCCGCAGTTCGAGGGTCGCGAGAAGGAGATCGGCGCGGCGTTCCGTGCGCTGAACAAGAAGCTGGTTCGCCAGCGCATCCTGCGCGACCAGGTCCGCATCGACGGCCGCGGCATCACCGACATCCGGCCGCTGTCGGCCGAGGTCGAGGTGATTCCACGGGCCCACGGTTCGGCGCTGTTCGAGCGCGGCGAGACCCAGATCCTGGGTGTCACCACGCTGAACATGCTCCGCATGGAGCAGCAGATCGACTCGCTCGGTCCGGAGACGCACAAGCGCTACCTGCACCACTACAACTTCCCGCCGTACTCCACCGGTGAGACCGGTCGGGTCGGGTCGCCGAAGCGCCGCGAGATCGGCCACGGCGCGCTGGCGGAGCGGGCGCTGCTGCCCGTGCTGCCCACGCGCGAGGAGTTCCCGTACGCCATCCGGCAGGTCTCGGAGGCGCTGGGGTCCAACGGCTCCACGTCGATGGGCTCGGTCTGTGCGTCCACGATGGCGCTGTACAACGCCGGTGTGCCGCTGAAGGCGCCGGTGGCGGGCATCGCGATGGGTCTGGTCAGCGACGAGGTCGACGGTCAGACACGCTACGTCGCGCTCACCGACATCCTCGGTGCCGAGGACGCCTTCGGCGACATGGACTTCAAGGTCGCCGGCACCGCCGAGTTCGTCACGGCGCTGCAGCTCGACACCAAGCTCGACGGCATCCCGTCCGAGGTGCTTGCCGCGGCGCTCTCACAGGCCAAGGACGCCCGGCTGACGATCCTCGAGGTCATCGGCGAGGCGATCGACCGGCCCGACGAGATGAGCCCGTACGCGCCGCGCGTCACCGTGGTGAAGATCCCGGTCGAC
>DASYES010000764.1:0-2345 GCA_036498885.1 Pseudonocardia sp. | reverse complement strand
ACTACCCGTGCGCGGAGACGCTGCTGGGTACCTCGGCGGTGCGGCTGCCGCTCGTCCACACCGAGATGCGCGAGGACGCCCACCGCGTCGACGCGCTACTGGGCATCGGCGCGGACGACGTCCTCGCCGCGGGGGTCAGGGAGCTGCAGCAGGGCGGGGCGGGCCCGCTCGACGCGGTGATGTGGGCCTGCACGAGCGGGAGCTTCGTGTTCGGCCGTGAAGGTGCAGCCGCGCAGGTTGCTGCGCTGGAGGCGGTGGCGGGAGTGCCGGCGTCGAGCACCTCGTTCGCCTTCGTCGACGCCTGCGCGCGCCTCGGCGTCACCAGGGTCGCCATCGGTGCCACCTATCCCGACGAGGTGGCGGAGCGGTTCGTGGTGTTCCTCGCCGGAGCCGGCATCGACGTGCTCTCGCTGTCGACGCGCGGGATCGTCACAGCAGCCGAGGTCGGCACGCTCCCGCCCGCCGCCGTGCTGGAGTTCGCGGCGGCCGCCGACCATGCCGATGCGGAGGCCGTGCTGCTACCCGACACCGCGCTGCACACGATCGCGCAGCTGGACGCGCTCGACGACCGCGTCGGCAAGCCGGTGCTGACGGCCAACCAGGTGAGCATCTGGCAGGGCCTGCGGCTCGCGGGTGCCGACACCCCCCGCGCCGGGCTGGGTAGCCTGTTCGCCCATACCGCCACCGGTTCGACCAGTCGGGCGTGATGGGGAGGACCGGGTGGACCTGAGTGATCTGGAGCCCGTGGAGCGCCGCTCCACGGCCGCGATCGTCGCCGACCGGATCCGGGAAGCGATCATGCGGGGCACCCTGCCGCAGGGCACCCAGCTGGGGGAGGTCGAGCTCGCCACGCGGCTGGGCGTGAGCCGAGGTCCGCTGCGAGAGGCCATGCAGCGGCTGGTGGCGGAGGGGCTGCTGCGCAGCGAACGGCACCGCGGGCTCTTCGTGCGTGACCTCGACGAGGCCGACGTGCGCGACGTCTACACGGCCCGCACGGCCGTCGAGCGCGCCGCAGGCCTGCTCGTGATGGCCGGCGACCGCACCGCAGCCGCCGACCGCCTGACCGCCGCCCTCGACGCGATGGAGGAGGTCGCGGACGACCCCGTCGCGCTGGCGGACGCCGACCATGCGTTCCATGCCGAGCTCGTCGCGGCCTCCGGCAGCCCGCGGCTGCTCAGGATGGCCGACGCGCTGCTCGTCGAGACCAGGATGTGCCTGGCCGCCCTGCAGGACACCGCGCCACCGGCCGACGAGCTGCTGGCCGAGCACCGGGAGCTGCGCGATGCCGTGCGCGACGGCGACGCCGAGCGTCTGGCCGTGGTGTTGGAGGAACACATGGCCGACGCGGTGGATCGCATCCTCGCGCCGCGCGCCGCGGCGCCTTCGCTCACCCCGGCCACACCGCCTTCGATCGCCGAGGCCACGCCGCCGCCCGCGGTTCCCGCCTGACCGCTGCGCGGTGGGTGGCCACATCCCGGCGAACGATCTCTTCGTCACACCGTGGCTCCAGCGGCGCTCCCGCATTCCGGGTGGGGGGACTATGCTCACTGATTGTCGACAATTGACAATCCTTGAGGAGGGCGCATGGCTCAGCTGTCCCCGGCTCTGAAGCAGGCCACCCCGGTGCTGGCGGCCCGAGGTGAGGGCGTCCATCTGATCGACACGGAGGGGCGTCGCTACCTGGACTTCACGGCCGGCATCGGCGTCACCAGCACGGGCCACTGCCATCCCCGTGTGGTCGCGGCGGCTCAGGAGCAGGTGGCCACCCTCATCCACGGCCAATACACCACCGTCATGCACCAGCCGCTGCTGCGTCTCACGGAACGCCTGGGAGACGTGCTGCCGGCGGGGCTGGACAGCCTGTTCTTCGCGAACTCGGGCAGTGAGGCCGTCGAGGCATCGGTGCGGCTGGCCCGCCAGGCCACCGGCAGGCCGTTGATCGTCGCCTTCGACGGCGGCTTCCACGGGCGCACGATGGGCGCGGCCGCGCTCACGACGTCCGGAGCGAAGATCCGGGCCGGCATCGGGCCGATGATGGGCGGCGTCGAGTTCGCGCCGTTCCCGTACGCCTTCCGATACGGCTGGAGCGAGGACGAGACGGTCGCGTTCTGCCTGCGAGAGCTCGACCGGCTCCTCATCACCTCGGCGCCCGCTGCCGACGTCGCGGCGTTCATGATCGAGCCCGTGCTCGGGGAGGGCGGCTATGTGCCCACCCCGCCGGCCTTCCTCGCCGGCCTGCGGGAACGGGCCGACGCCCACGGTGTCCTGCTGATCGCCGACGAGGTGCAGACCGGCTTCGGCCGGACCGGCCGGTTCTGGGGCCACGAGCACACGCCGGGCGTCCG
>DASYES010000763.1:0-5246 GCA_036498885.1 Pseudonocardia sp. | reverse complement strand
CGGGTGGGGCCGCGGGCAAGGACGTGGGACCGTGGGCCGCGGCAGCGGGCGCCGCCGGGGGGTCCGCGGCCGTGGCCATGACCAGCGCCCCGGCCACGACCGCCGCACTCGCGGCAGCCACGCTCAACCACATCGACCGGCCGCGCGAACGGCTGGGACGCCACATTGACGACGCCCGGCCGAACACGGTCGGCCGAGGGGTGGCAGCGGCCTGCATCCCGGTGAGCCGGACCGCAACGGCGCCGGCCTCCGGGCGCCGGACCGGGTCGTCCGCGGTCATCGCGGACAACAGCGAACGTAGAGCAGCCGGGAGCTGCGCGGGAAGCGCAGGCCGGCGGTGCAGCCGTGCGACCGCGGACTCCACCACGTCACCCGGATACTCGCGGTGGCCCGTGAGGGCCTCGAGCAGAATCAGTCCGAGCGCGTACACATCGGCCGGGGGCCCCACCGCCGCCCCCCGCACCTGCTCGGGCGCCATGTAGGCCGGCGTGCCGACTACGAACCCTGTGGCGGTCACCCGGGTGGCGTCGATCAGTCGGGAGACCCCGAAATCGGCGAGGTAGGGCCGCTGCTCGGCGTCGAGCAGGACGTTTCCGGGTTTGAGGTCGCGGTGCACGACGCCGTGCTCGTGCACATGCGCCAGAGTGTCCGCCAAGCATGCGCCCACCGCCGCGACCGCCGTCACCGGCAACGGCCCGCGCGCGATCTGCTCCGCCAGCGTCTCCCCGTCGATCAACTGCATCACCAGGTAGGCCTGGCCGTTCTCCGAACCGGTGGCGTGGAGCTCGACCAGACCGGGGTGATGCAATTCGCCCAGCGCCGCCGCCTCGACCACCTGGCGGCTGTAGCGCGATACCTGCGGGTCGAACAGCTTCACCGCGACATGTCGTCCGGACCGGCGATCGAATGCCCGGTAGACAGTGGCCGCGCCACCGGCGCCGAGGACGTCGCCGAGCTCGTAGCGTTCGGCCAGCGCGGGCACGGGTCGGTCATCGTGGACATCGAGCACGAATGATCGTTACCCGCCCTCGATCCGCTCAACCCCCGCCCATCGCTCACAGCTTCCCCGGATCGTTCACGCGCACGCAGGCTGACATGCTGAACCAATGATCTTCGATGGCGACGTCGTGCTGGTCACGGGCGGTTCACGCGGTATCGGCCGGGCGGTGGCGCGTGAGTTCGGCGCGGCGGGCGCCACTGTCGTCGTCCAGTACCGGCAGGACCGCCGGGCAGCCGAGGAAGTGCTCGCCGAACTCGGGCCCGGGGAACACATCACGCTCCAGGCCGATGTCGCCGACGCCGGGCAGGTGCAGAGCCTCGTGCAGACGGTGGTCGAGCGCTTCGGAGGCATCGGCGTCCTCGTGAACAACGCCGGCGTCTATGCGCGTCACCCCGTCCCGACCACCGACTACGCGGCGTGGCAGGACGCGTGGCGGCGGACGATCGACACCAACCTGATCGGGCCGGCGAACCTCGTGCACTGCGTGGTGCCGCACATGATCGCGGCAGGCGGTGGCCGGATCGTGAACGTCACCTCGCGCGGGGCGTTCCGCGGGGAACCGGAGCACCCGGCGTACGGGGCGAGCAAGGCCGGGCTGAACAGCCTGAGCCAGTCGCTGGCTCAGGCGCTCGCGCCGCACGGCATCTATGTCACGGCGGTCGCGCCGGGCTTCGTCGAGACCGACATGGCGGCGCCCTACCTCGACGGAGCGGAGGGTGCGGCGGTCCGGGGGCAGAGCCCGCTCGGGAGGGCCGCCACTCCGGAGGAGATCGCTCGCGTCATCGTTTTCCTGGCCTCGCCCGGCACCGAGTACGCCATCGGCGCGATCGTCGACGTGAACGGGGCGTCGTACCTCCGGTCCTGAACGGACTGCCACCTGGCGCAGACCGCGACGCACGAGAGTGACAAACTACTCCAAACGGGGTAAAGGCCTCCGAACGGGGAGTCCCACAGGGGGCGATCCGCATGCCTCGCTACCCTCAGTGCGCACGGCACTCCCCGTTGTCCGGCAAAGAGGAAGCTCCCCGCCCGCCATGAGCAATGACTCCACACTGTCGTTCGACCGCATGCGCGGCATGCTCATGCGCGCCGCTGAGATCCGCGACAGCGAGCAGCAGCAGATCTTCGACTCGCTCGACGAGATCCACGCCCGGCTCGCCGCACTCGACGCGCTGGGCACGGTCCGCAAGCGGCTGACCGAGCTTCCCGACCGCACCGAGGTCAGCGTGCTGGCCGAGCGCCTGGACGAGACGGTCGCCAAGCTCGACGCCCAGGACACCGCCATCGCTGCCGTCATGCGGGCCGTCGAGGCGCTGCCCGACAAGATCGCCAAGCCGATCGCCCAGCTCGACGGGCGGCTCGACGGGATGGCCGGGCGGCTGGAGGGCGTGTCGGGCCGGATGGACGGGCTCGACGACCGGCTCCTCGGCCTCCACAAGCGACTCGACGACCTCGACAACCGCCTCGACCGCCACGAGATGCGGCTCGACGCAATGCCGTCGTCGGTGGGCACGCCGATCAAGGAGCGGATCGACGGGATCGAGCGCGCGGTCCGCGAGCAGCTCGAGACGGCCGTCCGGGCCATGGACGAGTCCGACGAGGGCATGCGGAACCTGCTCGGCGACACCAGCGTCGGGCTGCACCGGCGGCTCGAGGACCTGGCATCCCGCCCCGCGGTCGACCCGACGGAACCGCTCGACGGCCTGGCGCAGCGGCTGGAGTCGCTGTCCACCCGGCTGGAGACCGTCAGCGATCGCCTCAACGCGCTCGAAGAGGGCGTGTCCGGGCGCCTCGGCTCGCTCGGCGGCGAGATCGACCTGAAGCTCGAGAAGCTCGACGCCGCGCTGGTGCAGCGGCCGGACTCCACCTCGCTGCGCACGCTGGTGGAGCAGGCCAACGAGGAGTCCGAGCGGCGTAACGCCGGTCAGCTCGACGAGGCCATGGCCACGTTCGCGGAGCTGATCCTGGGACGGGGCCCCGCCGTCCAGTCCCCGCCGCCGCCCCCGCGTCCGGCTCAGCGCCGGGCTCGCAAGATCACGGTGAAGTCCCCCAACGGGGCGTCGATCGGCGACGCCGTGGCCGACGACCCGGACGACTGACCCAGTTCTCAGAACCCTGCGGCGGCCCGGCCGGTCCTCGTGACCGACCGGGCCGCTGTACTCAGCAGGACGCGATCTGCGCCGAGCGCACCGTGTCCAGGAGGAGCGGGACGCGGGCGGTCGGTTCGTCGGCGATCACCAGGCCGTCGGACAGGGCTGCCCGCGCGCCGGGCACGGCGTCTGGGGTGTCGGTGTGCAACTCCAGAAGCGGCTGACCCGCACTGACCACATCGCCCGGACTCGCAAGAAGCCGCACTCCAGCCGCAGACTGCACCGCGTCCTCCTTGCGCGCCCGCCCCGCGCCCAACCGCCACGCGGCCACGCCCACGGCGAGAGCGTCGCAGCTACGGAGTACTCCCGACCGAGCGGCGAGCACCGGTTCCACGTGCGTGGCCGCCGGTAAGGGCGCCGACGGGTCGCCGCCCTGCGCGGCGATCATCCGCTCCCACACGGGGTAGGCGGCGCCGGAGGCGAGCACCTCGGCGGGGTCCACGTCGGCGATCCCCGCCAGAGCCAGCATCTCCCGGGCGAGGGCCACCGTCAGCGCGACGACATCCGCCGGGCCACCTCCGCGCAACACCTCCACCGACTCGGCCACCTCGAGCGCGTTGCCGACGGCCCGGCCGAGCGGCACCGACATGTCGGTGAGCAGCGCGGTGGTCGGGAGCCCGTGCGCTTCGCCGATCCGCACCATCGTGGCGGCGAGCTCGCGCGCCCGCGCCTCCGTCTTCATGAACGCCCCGGACCCGACCTTGACGTCGAGCACCAGGCCGCCGGTGCCTTCGGCGATCTTCTTGCTCATGATCGAGCTGGCGATGAGCGGGATCGACTCGACCGTGCCGGTGACGTCGCGGAGCGCATAGAGCTTGCGGTCGGCGGGCGCCAGCGCCGGGGTGGTCGCGCAGATCACCGCGCCGACCTCGGCAAGCTGGGCGGTGATCTCCTCCAGCGACAGCGACGCCCGCCAGCCCGGGATCGACTCCAGCTTGTCCAGCGTGCCGCCGGTGTGGCCGAGCCCGCGGCCGGACAGTTGCGGCACGGCCGCACCGCACGCCGCGACGAGCGGCGCGAGCGGCAGGGTGATCTTGTCGCCGACGCCGCCGGTCGAGTGCTTGTCGACCAGGGGACGCCCGACGGAAGGCAGCGACAGCACGTCCCCGGAGTCGATCATCGCCTGTGTCCAGCGCGAGATCTCCTCGGCGTCCATGCCGTTGAGCAGGATGGCCATCGCGAGTGCGGCCATCTGTTCGTCGGCGACGTCCCCGCGGGTGTAGGCGGCGAGGACCCAGTCGATCTGCTCGTCGGACAGTCGCCCGCCGTCCCGTTTGGCGGTGATGACCTCGACCGCGCTGATGCTCTGGACGGCGTCGGGCACGCTGGTCCTCCGGTGCTCGTCGATCAGGAAGTCTCAGGATGCCAGGGATGACCGCGACCGGGCCGCCGGCTCCATGATCACCGATTCGGAACCAGCAGCCGCGCCAGGCGCACTGCGTGGGTCCCAACAGGCGAGCACCACTCTCCAGCGGGCGCGCCGGCGTTCGGCGGCTGCCAGCGAAGCCAAGCGGTCAGCCCCGGTCCGGGAGGTCGGCGGGGCCGAATGCGTCCGGAAGCACCTCTCGCATCGGGAGGATGCCGCGCGGGGTGTCGACCAGGCAGTCCGGGCCGCCGAACTCGTAGATGATCTGCCGGCAGCGCCCGCACGGCATCAGCAGCTCTCCGGTGCCGGACCGGCACGCCACGGCGACGAAGCGGCCCCCACCGGTGAGCCGCAGCTGCCCGGCCATCGTGCACTCAGCGCAGAGACCGAGGCCGTACGAGGCGTTCTCCACATTGCACCCGGTGACGACGCGGCCGTCGTCGCACACGGCCGCCGCCCCGACCTGCAGATGCGAGTACGGCGCGTATGCCGAAGCAGCCGCGGCGACGGCCGCTTCGCGCAATGCGTCCCAGTGGACGTCAGTCATCATCAACCTCGGCTACCTTCACCTCTCCGATACTCGACGCCGTCGGCCGCGGGCGGCCGGAGTCGTTGGGATGCCACGGCGAGCACCAGCAACGTCACGAGCTGCGGTGCGTAGGCGGCGAACTCGCGCGGCACGGTGTCGATCGAGTAGTACACGGCGTACACCACCGCGCCCACTACGGCC
>DASYES010000762.1:0-5337 GCA_036498885.1 Pseudonocardia sp. | reverse complement strand
GTAGGGGAGCACGGACAGGCCGGGGAAGACGTCCATGAGCCACAACGCGATCGTCACAGCCGGGTTCATGTGCCCACCGCTGCGGCGCCCGGGTGGGGAGAGGATCAACGCGATGAGCAGGACGCCGCTGAAGACGGCCATGACGAATGGCTGCCGGGTCGAGCCGATACGGGACGACGGCACCACCGACCGCACGCGAGCGCTCTTTCCGGAACCGTCGCGGGCTTGCGCCATCGCGGGCAGTAGCGTGGACGCCGCCATGAGCGCCACCCTCCAGGCCACCGATCTCGCCGCCGGCCACGGCGCCCGCGTCCTGTTCTCCGGTCTCGACCTGGTCGTCGCGCCCGGCGACGTCGTCGGGCTCGTCGGCGCCAACGGTGCCGGCAAGTCCACGCTGCTACGGCTCCTCGCCGGTGAGGTCGAGCCGGAAGTGGGCAAGATCGTCCTCAGTCCGCCCGACGCGACCGTGGGGCATCTCCCCCAGGAACCCGACCGCCGACCCGGGGAGACGGTGGCCGCGTTCCTCGCCCGCCGCACCGGCGTCAGCGGGGCGCAGGCGGAGATGGACGCGGCGGCCGAGGCGCTCGCCGGCGGTACCGAGGGCGCCGACGACACCTACGCCGCCGCGTTGGACCGCTGGCTCGCCCTCGGCGGGGCCGATCTGGACGAGCGTGCCGCCGACGTCGCCGCCGAGGTGGGGCTGGCTGTCGATCTGGACACCCTGATGACCGCCCTCTCCGGCGGGCAGGCCGCCCGCGCCGGGCTCGCCGCGCTGCTGCTCTCGCGCTACGACGTGCTCCTGCTCGACGAGCCGACCAACGACCTCGACCTCGACGGACTGGAGCGCTTGGAGCGGTTCGTGCAGGGGCTGCGGGGTGGGCGCGGGGCGAGCACTGTGATCGTCAGCCACGACCGCGAGTTCCTCGCCCGCACGGTCAACCGCGTCGTCGAACTCGACCTCGCTCAGCAGCAGGTGGACGTCTACGACGGCGGGTACGACAGCTACCTCGCCGAGCGTGAGGTGGCCCGTCGGCACGCCCGCGAGGCCTACGAGGAGTACGCCGACACCGTCGGCGGGCTCAAGGACCGGGCCCAGATGCAGCGCAACTGGATGGCCCAGGGCGTGCGCAACGCGCGGCGCAAGGCGACCGACAACGACAAGATCGGCCGGAAGACCCGCGCCGAGGCCAGCGAGAAGCAGGCTGCCAAGGCCCGCCAGACGCAACGGCTGATCGAGCGGCTGGAGGTGGTCGAGGAGCCGCGCAAGGAGTGGGAGCTGCGGATGACGATCGCGGCCGCGCCCCGCTCCGGCACCGTCGTGGCGTCGATGTCCGGCGCGGTGGTGCACCGGGGTTCGTTCACACTCGGCCCCATCGACGCGCGCGTCGACTGGGCCGACCGCATCGTGATCACCGGCGCGAACGGGTCGGGCAAGACCACGCTGCTCGGTGCGCTGCTGGGCCGCATCCCCGTCGACTCCGGGTCGGCGGGGCTGGGCTCGGGCGTCCGGCTCGGGGAGATCGACCAGGCCCGTGGCCTCTTCCTGGGCCCGCAGCCGCTCACCCGCGCCTTCGGCGAGGCGGTGCCGGACTGGCCCGAGTCGGACATCCGCACGCTCCTGGCCAAGTTCGGCCTCACCGGGGACCACGCCCCGCGCCCCGCGAACGAGCTCTCCCCCGGCGAACGCACCCGGGCGGCGCTCGCCCTCCTGCAGGCCCGCGAGGTGAACCTGCTGGTGCTCGACGAGCCCACGAACCACCTCGACCTGCCCGCCATCGAGCAGCTCGAGCAGGCGCTCGACTCGTTCCCGGGAACGGTGCTGCTGGTCACCCACGACCGGCGCATGCTCGACACCGTCCGCGCCACGCGCCGCTGGACGGTGGCCGACGGACGGCTCACGGAGTCGTAGGCGCTGGTGCCGGTCGCCGGCACGCCGGCTGCCAGGGCGGGTGAGCGCCCCGGCACCGGTGCGCAGGCGACCGGCGAACCTCGGCCGGGCCGATCAGCTCGGGCGGGTCTTCGGCGCGTTCATCGCGGTGCGAGCGGGGTCGTGGTCCACGATGTCGCCCAGCGCCTCGTCGATGCGCTTCATGACCTCCGGCTCCAGCGTCACACCCGAGGCCTTGACGTTCTCCGCCACCTGCTCGGGCCGGCTCGCCCCGATGATCGCCGCGGCGACGTTGTCGTTCTGCAGCACCCAGGCCACCGCGAGCTGCGCCATCGACAGGCCCAGGTCGGCAGCGATCGGCTCGAGCTGCTGCACGCGGGTGAGCGTCTCGTCGTTCAGGAAGCGCTTGATCGTGGTGGCGCCGCCCTTCTCGTCCGTGGCCCGCGAACCGGAAGGAAGCTCCGCACCCGGCTTGTACTTGCCGGTGAGCACGCCCTGCGCGATCGGGGAGAAGACGACCTGGCTGACCCCCAGCTCCGCCGATGTGGGGACGACCTCGGCCTCGATCACCCGCCAGAGCATCGAGTACTGCGGCTGGTTCGAGATGAGCTGGATCCCGAGGTCGGTCGCGAGGGCGTGACCGGCCCGCACCTGCTCGGCCGTCCACTCGCTGACGCCGATGTAGTGCGCCTTGCCCGCCCGCACGACGTCGGCGAACGCACGCATCGTCTCCTCGAGCGGCGTCTCGGTGTCGTACCGGTGAGCCTGGTAGACGTCGACGTAGTCGGTCTGCAACCTGGTCAGGCTCGCGTTGATCGACTCCATGATGTGCTTGCGGGAGAGGCCGCTGTCGTTGGGCCCCTTCGGCCCGGTGGGCCAGTAGACCTTCGTGAGGATCTCCAGCGACGCCCTGCGCTCGCCCTTCAGCGCCTCACCGAGCACGGTCTCGGCGGCGCCGTTGGCGTAGACGTCAGCGGTGTCGAAGGTGGTGATTCCGGCATCCAGAGCAGCGCGGACGCACGCGGTGGCGGCGTCGTTCTCGATCTGGGACCCATGGGTGAGCCAGTTGCCGTACGTGATCTCCGAGATCTTCAACCCGGAGTCGCCCAAATACCGATATTCCACGATCAGACATTAGGTCCCGGGTTGAGCGGGGCACCACGGGGCCGGGCGCACATCACGTGGGACGTCGAAAGGGGTGGCACGCCGGCACGTGGGTGTACCGGTCGTACCACCCCTCGGGGACTCGGGGCGAGGACTCAGGCCTCCGGCTGCCCCTCCTGCAGCCCTATGGCGAAGCGGAGCTCGGGCTGACCGTCGGAGCCCGGCACCGGCTGGACGTCGAGCACCTTGTCGTCCAGGACTTCCGCCGCCGTCGGTTCGAGGAAGACGCTCACCCCCTCACCTGAGAGGACCACGTCGTCCGCGCCGGGCTGGCCTGCAAGTGAGAGTTCTAGGCCCTGCTCGGGGTCGGGGGCGGAGATACGCAGGCCCCCACCGTCAGGCAGCTCGGCGTCGGTGGTCAGGGACTTGATGGCTTCGGCCGCGTTATCGGTGATTGCCAACATCGGCGCAACGCTAGGGCGGGGCGGCCCCGCTCGCAGCGTGGAGCAGCCCGATCGGTGTGCGATCAGCCGAAGACGTCGGGATCCGGTCCGAGGCGACGGCCGTTCTCGAGCTCGCTGATGCTCGCCACATCGTCGTCGGACAGCTCGAAGTCGAACACCTCGATGTTCTCGCGGATGCGCGAGAGCGTCACCGACTTGGGGATCACGATGTTGCCGAGCTGCAGATGCCAGCGCAACACGACCTGGGCGGGGCTCTTCCCGTACTTCTCGGCGAGCGCCACGATCACCTGCTCGGCCAGCAGCTCCCCGCCCTTGCCCAGCGGGCTCCACGCCTCCGTCGCGATCCCGTGCTTCTGGTGGTAGGCGCGAAGCTCGGTCTGCGGGAGCCAGGGGTGCAGCTCGATCTGGTTCAACGCCGGCACCGTGCCGGTCTCCGCGGCCAGGCGCTGAAGATCGGGGACACGGAAGTTGGAGACCCCGATCGCGCGCGCCTTGCCGTCCGAAGCGATCTTCTCGAAGGCCCTCCAGGTCTCGACGAAAAGGTTCGCCTTGGGACGCGGCCAGTGGATCAGGAAGAGGTCGACGTGGTCGAACCCGAGGCGCTCCAGGCTCTCGTCGAGAGCAGCGATCGCCTCGTCATGACCGTGGCGGCTGTTGGCCAGCTTGGTGGTGACGAAGACCTCGCCACGCGGCAACCCCGACTCGCGGATCGCCTGCCCGACGCCTTCCTCGTTGTTGTAGCCCTGCGCGGTGTCGATGTGCCGGTAGCCGGCCTCCAACGCCATGCGTACGGCGGGGGCTGTCTGGTCCGGCTCGATCTGGAAAACGCCGAATCCCAGCTGGGGGATCTCGACGCCGTTGTTGAGACGAATCTTCGGTACGCGCGACATGAACCGGAGGCTACCCACGAAGCGCCCGGTGCCAACTGCTCCACACCTCGGCCACTGCCGCGGCAGCCTGCGCTCGCCCGACCCGTGCCGAGCCCGACGTGCGGGATCGAGCACGTCGGGACCGATCACCGTCACCGTGATCATCGCAACGATGACGACCCGTTGGAACCCGGAAGGGCGCCTCCGCTCGGCCTGCTCAGAACAGACGCTGGAGAGCGGCATCGAGGTCGGGAAGCCCGGAGAGGTCGATCAGGAAGTATTTCTCCAGGGCGGCCCGCACGGCGCCAGGCGACTCCAGGCGGCGACGCTCGGACGGCCCGTCGACGTGGTGGACGGCGAGCTCGGCTCCGCGGGAAACACCGCCTGACATGGTGTAGCGGCAGCCAGTGCCGGCGCGGCCGATCACCAGCTCGTTGACGAACATCGATCCGGGGTGGTGCGCGCTGTACCACGAACCCATCTCGTAGTCCGGCTGGAGCTGCTCGCTCAGGTCGAACCGGTACATCCGCCGCCACTGCTCGCCCGTGCGCCCCTCCATCACGTAGTCGGGGCCGTCGGGCCGCAGGCGGTACGGACCGTGTGGCGTGTCCTGCTCCTCGCGTGACTCGAGCGCGAGCACGCCGGTGATCGTCAAGCTTCCGAACCCGACGTCGACGATGTGCGCGCCTTCGGGCAGGTCGACGCGCACGAGCATGTGGCTGAGACGGGGCGTGACCACGTCCTCGGGAAGGTTCCACAGGACGCGGCCCGACAGGCCCGTGGTGCGGTAGCCGAGCGCGTCGAGCGCGTGGCGGAGCAGCATGTTGTTCTCGTAGCACCCGCCTCCGCGCCCGCCGTGCACCAACTTGGCGCTGAGGGCGGCCGCATCGAGGTGCACATCGCGCCCGGTGAACTTGTCGAGGTTCTCGTAGGCGATCGACCGGGCGTGCGCGGCGACGATCCGTCCAAGAGTGGCGATATCGGGCACCGCCGACTCCTCGACCCCGGACAG
>DASYES010000761.1:0-5374 GCA_036498885.1 Pseudonocardia sp. | reverse complement strand
GCGGCGCCGACCTTCAGCACCGCCAGCATGCCGACGTAGGCGCGCACCGCGTCGTCGAGCAGCAACGCCACCCGCTCACCCGGGCCGACGCCCAGATCCAGCAGGTAGCGGGCCAGCCGGTTGGCGCGGCTGTCCAGCTCGGAGTAGGTCAGCGCCTCCCCTGCCCCGTCCACCGCCAGGTGGTCCGCCCGGCCGGCGGAGGAGAGCTCGTCGCACCGGTCCTCGAACACCTGCTCCAGACGTTCACCAGGGTGCCAGCGGACTCCCCGACCGGGCTCGTCACCGACGAGGACCAGGGCGGACAGTTCCGGTGGGACCCCTGTCTCAGGATGCCGATCGCGTAACACGGTCGCGCCTCCGCTCAGTGCCGATGTCCTGGTGAAGACCGAACGCGGTGTGGAGCAGCCGGACCGCGTGGTGAACGGTGCGTTCCGGCAGGTGGAAGGAGACGCGGCTCGGGGTGCTGGTCACCAGCTGGGGCCGGATGCCCTCGGCCTCGAGGGTGCGCAACGCCAGTGCGGTCACCTCCGGGCGCCGGCCCACTCCCGTACCGACGATGCTCACCGAACCCATCTCGTCGCGCAGCAGGACGCGGGCTCCCGCTGCGAACAGGGCCGCGACGATCTCGGACTGCTCCGCTCCTGGTGCCGTGATGTGCACCTTGTCGCCGTCGCGCACCATCGAGCCCACGGCCGCACCGCGCTCGGCCAAGGCCGCGGCGATCACGGCGGGGGACGCCCCGGAGACCGTGTAGAAGCTCTCGCGCTCCCGATGTGCCACCCCGGTGATGTCGGCTTGCTCGAACACGGTCTCCTCCTGCAGCCAGGTCCCGGCAGCGGTCGTGAAGCTCGACCGCACGTGGATGTCGATGTCATGGGCAGCGGCGAGCTCCACCGCGCGAGGCTGCAGAACTCCCGCACCCGCGGCGGCGAGCTGCAACATCTCGTCCCGGCTGATCGCGGCCAATTGCCGTGCATCCGGAACGACCCGCGGGTCTGCCGAGAACACCCCGGCGACGTCGGTGAAGATCTCGCATTCGCGCAATCCGAGAGCCGCGGCGATCGCCACCGCCGAAGCGTCCGAACCGCCACGTCCCAATGTCGTGACGTCACCCGACGGGGAGATCCCCTGGTAGCCGGCCACCAGGACGATGGCCCCGGTGTCGAGGGCGTCGACGATCCGTTGCGGGCGTATGTCCTGCAATCGCGCGTTGCCGTAGCGATCGTCGGTCAGAATTCCGGCCTGCGCGCCGGTCAACGACACCGCTCGCGATCCCAGATCGTGCACCGCCAGCGCAGCGAGCGCACACGAGATGCATTCGCCCACGGACAAGAGTGCGTCGAGCTCGCGGAGCTGCGGGCGCGACGACATCGCGTAGGCCATCCTGTTGAGCTCATCGGTGGAACGGCCCATGGCCGAGAGCACCGTCACCATCCGATGACCTGCCCGCTGGGCGGCGACCATTCGTTCTGCGACCGCTCGCAGACGTATCGGATCGGCAACGGAGGTTCCGCCGAACTTCCACACCGCGGTGGGTTGCACCATCAGGTCCGCGCCCTCATGGGAGCAGGAACCAGACTCAGCAGGCGTCCCGTCTTCGGCGCGCAGTATTCGATGGCGTCGATGAGAATAGTGCACGCCATGTCGACCACTTCCGCGGTCACGTTCAGCGGCGGCAACATTCGCACCACCGTGTCGTCCCGGCCGCCCAGCTCCACGATGAGCCCCTCGCGAAGCGCCCGGGCCTGCACGTTTCCCGCGAGCTCCCCTGGCGGCGAGCCCGGGGCGTCCTCGAGCTCGATTCCCCACATCAGTCCCCGGCCCCGCACCTCGCGCACCCAGCGGTTCCCGCCCAGCGCGCCCAGCCGCCGGTCGATCTGGAGACCGCGACGCCGGACGTTGCCCAGCACGTCGTCGCGCTCCATCACCCGCACGGCCTCGGCGCCGGCCGCGAACGCCAACTGGTTCCCGCGGAACGTTCCGGTGTGCGCCCCCGGCGCCCACACGTCGAGCCGCTCGTTGTAGAGGATGATCGCCACCGGCTGGCCGATGCCGCTCAACGCCTTCGACGCGACGATGACGTCGGGCTCGATCCCGTACTGCTCGAAGGCGAACCACGTGCCCGTCCGCCCGCATCCGGTCTGCACCTCGTCCACCACCAGAGGCACACCGAGTTCGCGGGTCAGCAGGCGCAGCCGGCGAACGAACTCGTCGTCAGCTGGGACGACTCCGCCCTCGCCCTGCACCATCTCGACGACCACCGCGGCCGGCAGCGGAACTCCACCGTTCGGATCCCGCAACGACCGTTCCAGGAAGCCGATGCAGTTGGTCGCGCAACTGTCGTGGGTCAGCCCCATCGGGCAACTCGAGCAGTTCGAGTACGGGAAGAAGTGCACTCCCGGCACCCCGTTGGCCACCGAGCCCTTGTTCGCGACCAGCCCGGTGACCGCCATCCCCAGGTGCGTCGTCCCGTGAAACCCGCCCTGGAACGACACGACGTCGCCACGGCCGGTCGCGATCTTGCACAGCTTGATCGCCGCATCAACCGCATTGGCCCCCGTCGGCCCACAGAAATGCACCTTCATCCGGTCACGCAGGCCCGACGGCAACATCGACAGCTGGGCTTCGGTGAACGCGTCCTTCGCGGGGCTCGGCAGATCGAGCCCGTGCGAGAAAAGGCCGAGCTGATCGATCACCGCCCGCACGAGGTCGGGATGGTTGTGCCCCAGCGACAACACTCCGGCGCCGGCCAGGAAGTCGATGAACACGTTCCCGTCGACATCCCGGACGAAGCTGCCCGACGCTGCCTCCACCGCGATCGGAAGATGACGCGGATACACCCGAGCGTTCGACTCACGACGACCCTGACGATCGAGGAACTCCAGCGACCGTGGCCCTGGCACCTCCCCCACCACACAGGGCCGTGCAAACCCACCGTGCTCGAGCAAGGTCATCGATCCTCCTAGCCTGTGGGCCACGGACATCGAGCCGCGCCGTGGCCCGGCCCCGATCTCGACGCGACAGGTGGATCTGCAGATGGGCCGAGAGATGACTCGGCTTCTCTGTACGAGGCGATCCGGTTATCGCACTTGTGAGACGCAACGTTTCGCGTCGTTTGCTGGGATACCCGCTCGCCTGCCCGGCGGGATCTGCAATCGCCCGAATGCCGCTCGATGGGCGCTGAACGGCCTATCAATTGATCTCAGACCAGGACGCACTCGGCTGACAGCGCGCCGGACGCTCCGGCGACCGGGGTATCGGGGATCGCCGAGTGGACCGGCTCACTGCCATGACTCGGGCGTGCTGAGACGGCTATGTGCCGACGTCGTGGCATACGTAAGGCCGCATTCACCCGAATGCCATGTCGAAACCACCCATACATGGACGACGCCCGGCCGTCCGTGGGACGACCGGGCGCAGGGGTGGCGCTGGTGGCGGCCTCAGTCGATGAGGCCCAGGCGGCGAAGCATCCCGCTGACCGATCCGCCGCGGGCGCGGTAGGCGGAACATGCCGTGGCTCCGCACACACCGCAGTCGGTGCCGGGCCGGTAGTGCTCGTGCGCCTCGCGCGCGTGGCCGCAAGCACACGGCTCGACGACGGGGGGCCGCACCGGCGGGGCCGGCGGAGCGACCGGTGGGGCCTCCGGCTTGCGCGTGGCCGGCGCCGGTGTGGGCTTCCGCTGCGAGGGAACGGCAGGCACCCCGGTGGGCGGAGTCAGAACGGACGAGCCGGCCGAGTGCCGACGGTCAGGCCGTCCAGCACCACCGGTCGGACGGTCCGATACCGAGTCCCCCATGAGGGTTCCTGCCCTTCGTCAGTCGGTGTTGCCCCGAGGGCTGCACCGCACGTTATGCGATGGGGCCACCCGCTCGGGTCCCACCAACTGTAGTGAATGACGAGAGGTTACGCGGCTGTCGGTGATTTGCCCTACCCCAGCGACGAACGGTTATTGCGTGCGGCGACGGCCGCCGGCCTGGTCGGCAAGCATGCGCAGCCCGCTGAGCAACCCGCCCAACAGGTCGCTCTCGCGGAAGGACGCCACCATGCTCATCACCGCGAGCTTCGCGCCGCGGTCGGGCAGGCGCATGCGCGCGTCGGCACCGCTCAGCACCTCGACGATCCGCTGCCCAGGGCTCACCGCCACCAGCACGGCCTCGTTCGAACCGTCGAGCTGGTCGTGCAGCTCGGCGACCCGGGCCGTCGGGTCCGCACCGAGGTCGCCGATGTAGACGCTGAACAGCAGCCCGGACTCGCGGCTCGCCAGGGTCAGTGCCTCGTCGAGACGAGCGAGCTGCACCGGCGAGAACGGCTGGTCGGCCCGCGACTCCTCGCGGTAGACCTCGGCGGCCGACACCCGGCCGGACGCGGTCACGACAGCGCCGACGGGTAGCTCCTCGCTGCCTGGAAGAGCGACGGCCGTGCCTGTGCCACCGTGGTCGCTCGTGCTGCCCGGATGTGTGATCTCACCAGCTGCCACGGGCACCTCCTCGTTCGAGATTGCTACGCACCGCGGTGCCGTGCGCTCCGGTTGCATGGCTGTCGTCGGCCGCCGAGAGCTGGGCACCCTCGGGGTTGGCGGTGAACCACATCGGCTCGAAGGTCCATGGCTGACCGGACCGGTATCGAGGCCGCCGCGCCATCCGGGGACCGACGACGAGCAGGACGATGACCAGGTACAGCCCGACCGGCGGCACCGCGAAGTACAAGATCGTCTCGGGCACGCTCACGATGGAGAAGGTAGCTCACCAGGTGGGCGGGCGCCGACCGCCCCACCCTGCCGCGACGGGCAGCAGCGCGCCGAGTGCGAGCAGTAGCGCATCGTCACCCATACCACCGACCAACTGCACGGACACGGGCAGCTCAGGGCCGGCGTCTTCGCGCCCCCACGCCACGGGAAGGCTCAACGCGGGCTGCCCGGTGAGGTTGTAGATCGCGGCGAACGGCGTGAAGTGCTTCTGCGGCTGGGACTTCCCGTCTGCGGTCACGATGCGGCCCGACTCAGGTGGTCCGACGCTCGGACGCGAGGACCTCGTCGGCCCCGACCCATCGGCCGCCGGCCGCCTCGATGCCCGGCATCGCCTTCCTGACCTCGTCGAGGAGGTCGGGCACGAACAGCAGGACCGAGTCCGGTGCGGCGTGCACCAGGTCGCCCGGGCCGATCACCGGGATGTCCGAACCGGGGATGCGGCTGCCCTGCTTCGCCGCCGATGCGTCGGCGACTCCCGCGAGCAGCTCGCGGCGCACGCCTGCGCGGTGCAACAGCGGCACCGCCCGCGATGCCGCGGGGTACCCGTAGACGCGGCGGCCACTGCGCTGCTCGGCAAGAAGCCAGTCGTTGAGCCGGGAGCCGCCGATCCGGACCACGTCGTCGAG
>DASYES010000760.1:0-1885 GCA_036498885.1 Pseudonocardia sp. | reverse complement strand
CAACGGCCGAGGGGTGCTGCTCACTCCGGCGGGCGAGCGCTACGCGGGCTACGCCCGTCGGATCCTGGGGTTGCACGACGAGGCGATAGCGGCCGCGCGCGGCGAGGCCGATCCGGAGCGAGGGCTGCTGCGGCTGGCCGCCGTCACCACGGCGGGGGAGCACGTGCTTCCGGCCATGCTCGCCTCGTTCCGCGGCCGGCACCCGCGGGTCACGCTGCGGCTGGAGGTCGCCCACCGGGCCCGGGTATGGCCGCTGCTCGCGCACCACGACGTCGATCTCGTGCTCGCCGGGCGTCCGCCCGGCGAGCTCGCGGCCGGGATCCGGGCCGTCAGCCCCAACACGCTGCTGGCGGTGGGCCCGCCACCGCTCGCCGCCGGCTTCTCGCCGGCCCGCACGACCTGGCTGATGCGCGAGGCAGGCTCCGGCACCCGCGAGACGTGCGAGGCACTGCTCGCGGCGGCGGGCGCCGACCCTCCCCGGCTGGTGCTCGGCTCGCCTGGCGCGGTGATCGCCGCGGCCGAGGCGGGCCTGGGTGTCACGCTGGCGTCCCGCCAGGCCGTGGCTCGCCAGCTCGAGGCCGGGGTCCTGGTGGAGCTGCCGATGCCGGGCACACCGTTGAACCGCCCGTGGCACGTGGTGAGCCACCCACACGCCACGGCGGGCACCGACCTGTTCGTGAGCCACCTGCTGGCACGGCCGGAGCTGGGCTGGAGCGCTCCGCCGCCCAGGCGCTGAGCGGATCTCAGGTGGGGGCGACCGGGGCGGCCGGGACCGTCACGGTCACGGTGGTGCCCGAGCCGGGCCGCGAACGGACCGACAGCGTGCCGCCCACCAGCTCGGCCCGCTCGGCCATGCTGCGCATCCCGTAGCCGGAGGCGTCCGGCTGCAGGTCGCGTGCCTCGAACCCGCCCACGCCGGTGTCGAACCCGCACCCGTCGTCGCTGACCTCGAGCCGGACCGTGCCTTCCCGTACCGCGAACCGCAGCTCGACACGGGTGGCCCTGGCGTGCTTCTGCACGTTCTGCAACGCCTCCTGCGCGATCCGGTACAGCGCGATCTCGACGTGCTCCGGCAGGCGCTCGTCACCGAGGATCAGCTCGCAGTCGAGGTCGGGCACGGTCCGGGAGAGGCTGGTCAGGCCACCGGCGAGCCCCAGGTCGTCCAGTACCGGGGGGCGGAGGCCACCGATGGCGATCCGTGCCTCGTCCACGGTGATGTCAGCGAGCTCGCGGGCCAGGATCAGCTGGTGCTCCGCGTATCCAGGGTCGCTGCGCAGCGTGCCGGCCGCGGCGTCGAGGTGGTAGCCGAGGCTCACGAGGCGCTGCGAGATGCCGTCGTGGATGTCGCTCGCCAGCCGCCGCCGTTCGGTTTCCTGGGCGGCGATCACCTGCTCGGTGAACCGCTCGTTGGCACGCTCCCGGGCGACGAGCCTGCGATGCAGCCGCGCGGAGTGCAGGGCTCCCGCGACGAGCCGGCCGATCGAGGTGAGCAGCCGGATGTCCCGGGCGGTGAACTCGCGCCGGACCACCGTGTGCACGTTGAGCACACCGACCAGACCGGCGAGATCGCTGGTCATCGGCACCGAGGCCATGGAGGTGTAGTCGACGCCGCGCAACGCCGGGATCGGCAGGTAGCGCGGGTCGGCGTGCTTGTCGTCGACGATCACGGCGGGCTCGCAGTGCTCCGCGACCCACCCCGCGACCCCCGTGCCGATCGGCAGCCGCACGCGCCCCGCCTGCCCGTTGAACGGTGGGGTGGCACCGGCGAGGGTGAGCGAGCGCCCGGCGTCGTCGAGCACGTGCACGAAGCAGACGTCGGTACCCGTGGCCGCCGTGATCATCCGCGCCGCGGCCTCGGCCAGCGGTTCGACGCCGGGTCCGCTGG
>DASYES010000759.1:0-4899 GCA_036498885.1 Pseudonocardia sp. | reverse complement strand
TCAACCGCTTCTCGACGGTGACGGGGGACGTCGAGATCGCGCCCGGAGTCGAGGTCGTGGCGCTGCCCGGGCACACGCCCGGCTCCCAGGGCGTGCTCGTGACCAGCGGGGGCGAGCGATATCTGCTGGCCGGCGACACCTGCGACACCATGGCGAACTGGGAGGGCGACGACCGGCTCGCGCACATCCCGTCCGGGTCGTTCACCAATCTGCTGGACTACATGGACTCCTTCGCGAAGATGGACCGCCTCGGCGCCGAAGTGATCCCCAGCCACGACCCGGCCGTGCTCGAGATCGCGGAGTTCGGCTGATGCTCGGCTCGCTCGCGGGGATCAGGGTCGTCGACGTCACGATGAGCGTCGCGGGACCGTTCGCCACGCTCATTCTCGCCGACCTCGGCGCCGATGTGATCAAGGTCGAACGTCCGGGGGTCGGCGACGACACGCGTAGCTGGGGGCCACCGTTCTGGGAGGGCGAGAGCTGCCATTTCTCGGCGCTGAACCGCAACAAGCGCAGCGTGGAGCTGGATCTGAAGGACCCGGAGGGGGCAGCGCGCTTCCGTGAACTGCTCGCCACCGCCGACGTGTTCGTGCAGAACCTGCGGCCGGGTTCGCTCGCCAAGTTGGGCTTCGGATACGACGATGTCGCCGCGATCAACCCGCGGATCGTCTACTGCGACATGACGGGCTACGGCTCCGACGGGCCACTGGCCTCCTCCCCCGCGTACGACCCGCTGATGCAGGCGTTCAGCGGTCTGATGAGCCTGACGGGCGAGGACGGCAGGCCGCCGTCGCGGATCCCGGTGTCGGTGCTCGACCAGGGCACGGGGATGTGGACGGCGATCGCCGTGCTCGACGCGCTGCGCACCCGCGACCGCACGGGCCTCGGCACGCACCTGGAGACCTCGCTGCTCAGCACCGCACTGATGTGGCTGCCCGGCCAGTTCACCGGCTACTTCGCGGCCGGAGAGGTACCGAAGCGCCTCGGCTCGGGCACCGTCGGCATCTACCCCTACGCGGCATTCCCGACGGCCACCGGTCACGTGATCATCGCGGCCGGCAACCAGAACCTCTGGACCAGGCTCTGCACGGCTCTCGACCGCACCGAGCTGCTGTCCGATCCACGGTTCGACCAGAACGCCGACCGCGTGGATCACCGCGACGAGCTCTTCGCCGAGCTGTCGGCGACGCTTGTGAAGCACGACTCCGACCACTGGGTGAGCGTGCTCGGTGCCGCCGGGGTGCCGATCACCCCGATCCAGACGCTCGACGAGGTGGCCGCGCACGAGCAGGTGGCCGCGATCGGCGCTTTCCAGCAGGTGCCCCACCCACGGATCCCCGGCTACACGTCAATTGCACTGCCCGTTCGCGGGCCGGACGGCCGGCCCGAGTTCCGCATGGCACCGCCGCTTTTGGGCGAGCACACCGACGAGGTCCTCGCCGAACTCGCCGAGCGCCGGAAGGAGGTCGAGAAATGACCCGGAAGATCAGCACGGAAGCCACGCTGCCCGCCCCACTGGCCGGGACGATCGCCGGACCGCCCGGCTTCCCCGATGTCGTGGTGGTAGAGGAAGGCATGCGCGAAGGCCTGCAGATCGAGGACGCAGGCGTGCCGGTGAAGGACAAGATTCGGCTCCTGGACTCGCTGTCGGGCACCGGCCTGCGGCGGATAGTCGTCGGCAGCTTCGTCAGTCCGAAGTGGACGCCTCAGATGGCCGGGATCGACGAGATCGTCGAGGGCTTCACGCCCGCGCCCGGCGTCACCTACACCGCGCTCGCTCTCAACTCCCGGGGCGTGGAGCGGCGGGCGGCCTACATCCCGCACAAGCTCTCGCTCGAGGACGAGCGGCCGTTCACGCGGGTGCACCTGTGCGACGTGTTCGCGCGGCGCAACACCAACCGCTCGCAGCAGCAGGAGATCGACACCTGGCCCGGGATCGTCGAGCGTGCGGTGGCCGACGGCGTGACCGAGGCGGAGATGGGCGTCAACGCGGCCTGGGGCTCGAACTGGCTCGGCCCGTTCCGCCACGAACAACGAATGGACCTGCTGCAACGGCAGTACGCGATGTGGACCGACCACGGCATCGCGGTCACGAAGGTATTCCTCGGCGACCCGATGGGATGGAACCTCCCCCACCACGTCGAGGCGGACCTGCGGGCGATCCAGGAGCGCTGGCCCTCGGTCAGCACGTTCCACCTGCATCTGCACAACACCCGCGGCATGGCTCCGATCAGCGCGTACTCCGCGCTGCGGACCGTGGACGAGCGGTCCACGGTGATCCTGGACGCGAGCATCGGCGGCATGGCCGGCTGCCCCTACTGCGGCAACGGCCGCGCCGCGGCGCTCACCCCGACCGAGGACCTCGTGTACCTGCTGGACGGGCTCGGCTTCGACACCGGAGTGGACCTCGACAAGCTGATCGAGACCGTGGTGCTCGCCGAGGAGATCCTGGGCCACCGGCTGTACGGGCACGTGTCCAAGTCGGGCGGCCGCCCGCAGGGCGACGCGCTGTACCCGATGGACCTGCCGTTCATCGAGACGCTGGAGCAGGCGCAGCACTTCCGGCTGGGCCCGGAGAGCTACGAGGGCGCGATGTCGCCGTGGAAGGAGCCGATCACGTCTCCGTTCCGGAAGGACCCCATCACGCCCCGGAAAGGCACCTGATGCGTCCCGGCGCCCGCGCCACCGTGCCCACGCTCATGACCACGACGCCCCAGGGAGGCAGCCGATGACCGAGAACGTTCCCGAGGTGACCCACGGCATCGCCGAGTACGCCGTCAAGTCGGACGTCTCCGCCGCACCATCCGACGTGCTCGACCTCGCACGGCGCACCCTCGTCGACACGGTGGGGATCAGCATCGCCGCGCGCGGTGAGGAAGCGGTGCAGATCCTGGAGCGAACGCCCGGCACCGCACCCGGCGCGGGCACGTCCACCGTGCTGCCGACGGGGGCCCGGACCGACGCACCCACAGCGGCGCTGATCAACGGCACCGCGGCACACGCGCTGGACTACGACGACGTGACCGAGCAGATCTACGGACATCCCAGCGTGGTGCTGTGGCCGGCGATCCTCGCTGCGGGCGAGCAGGCCGCGGCAGGCGGGCGCGACCTGCTCGACGCCTACCTCATCGGGTTCGACGTCGTGACAGCGCTGGCCGAGGGGTTCGCGCTGCGCGAGCACTACGGACGCGGCTGGCACTCCACCGCGACGCTCGGCGTGGTCGCCGGGGCCGCCGCCGTGTCCCGCCTGCTCGGCAGTGACGTCGAGCAGACCCGCTCCGCCCTCGGCATCGCCGCCACGATGGCCGGCGGGAGCCGGCAGAACTTCGGCACGATGACCAAGCCGCTGCACGCGGGCCTTGCGGCTCGCGACGCCGTGCTCGCGGCGTCCCTGGCCGCCGGAGGCTTCACCGCCGACCCTCAGCAGCTCGAGTCGGCGCTGGGCTACTTCGCCCTCTACGGCGACCGCACCCGGCTGGGCGGCGTGCTGGCAGCGCTGGAGCAGCCGTGGGCACTGCGACGCCACGGGATCAACGTCAAGAAGTACCCCGCCTGCTACAACACCCAGCGCACGGCCGACGCGTCCCTGCGGCTGGTGGAGCGGGAACAGCTGGACCCCGCGGAGGTGCGCCGCATCCGGATCACCCTGGAGCCGGGCGGGATGGACCCACTGATCCACCACCGGCCGGTGTCCGGGTTGCAGGGCAAGTTCAGCGGCGAGTACGTCGCGGCGGCGGCGGTGCTCGACCGGTCACTCGGACTAGGCACGTTCACCGACGAGTCGGTCACCCGGCCCGAGGCACGCGAGCTGGTGGAGCGTGCCGAGGTGACCGAGTCGGCGACTCCGCCGGTGGGGGCGCCGGAGTGGGAGTACTCGTACGCCGTCGTGGAGGTCGAGACCGTCGGCCGGGGCACCGTCAGCGAGCGCGCCGACGTGCCGCGGGGCGACCATCGCGCTCCGCTGACCCGCGACGAGCTGGAGGCGAAGTTCCGCGACGCGGTGGAGTTCTCCGGCACCGGCTGGGACGCCGACGCTCTGCTCACCCGCCTGTGGAGCATCGACACGACGAGCCCGTTCAGCGGGCTGGTGAAGGCATAGTCCGCTCCCGTGCGGCGATGGGGACCAGCGGCGGTATCGCTCGCGATGTCGCTGCTGCTGGTCGGCTGTGGCTCGGCCGCAGCCGACCAGAACTCCGCTCTCCCCGCGACCGTCATACAGGCGCTTCGGGCCGGCCGGATACCGCTGGACTCCGTGGGGCGATGCGCCGCAGGATCCCCCGGGGCGCCCGTGGACCCACGCGCGATGGTGGTCGCGTTCCACGACCGACGCCTGCCCGGGCCGCAGGATCCCCGGCGCGTCGCGGACGGCGGAGTGATCGAGGTGGTGGCCGGGCCGCCACAGGCCGAGGCACGCCGGGCACAGCTCGCCGAGCAGGTCCTGATCGCCGGCGAGTTCGGGTATGACGAAGGGGGCAGGCCACTCGCGGACGAGCACGTGCTGATCACCGACCGCGTGGTGCTGCGGCTGGCCGGGACGCTGTCCGAGGAGCAGGTGGCCGCCTACCGCACCGCACTCGCGCGCCCGCCGGACGGGGATGGCGGTCCCGCGCAGTTGCCGACGATCAGGTGCCTGACCTGACGCGGTGGGACTTGCCGGTCGAACATCAGCGAGCGGCCTTCTCGCGTGGCGGATGAGCGTCGCTCTCACCGGGCACGATGGTCATCGCCCACACCTCCTGCACCGGCTGATCGTCCGGGTAGCCCGACGTGAGCCGGCCGAGGGCGATCTCCCCGAGCCGGCGTCCGTAGTCGTCCAGCGACACCTCGAAGCTCGTCAGCGACGGCACGAGGTGGTCGCACACCGGGTTCCGGCGAAAGCCGATCACGGCGAGGTCGGCG
>DASYES010000758.1:0-1842 GCA_036498885.1 Pseudonocardia sp. | reverse complement strand
CGGGCCGCCCGATCCTCCGACGTGCCCGCCACCACTGCCGTTGTCGCGGGCACTGGATGAGCTCGGACTCACGGCCGCGCTGTTGTTCCTGGTGGTGACCGCCACTCGGTGGCTGCGGGCACCGTCCTCACCGCTGTACGTGGCCGACCTTGAGATAGCCCTCGTGGTCATCGGGGCCTTCAGCGGCGTCCTGCTCGTCACGTTGATCCTTTCCCCACCCGGGCGCCGCAGCGGTGGGCACATGAACCCGGCTGTGACGATCGCGTTGTGGCTCATGGACGTCTTCCCCGGCCTGTCCGTGCTCCCCTACGTCGTTGCCCAACTCGCGGGGTCGGTTCTGGGGGTCGTACTCGCGCGCCTGACCTGGGGCCCCATCGTCGAGTCCGCAGGCATCGGGTACGGCGCGGTGCGTCCCGCGGCGACGTGGGATCAGCCCGCGGTCTTTCTCGCCGAGGTCGGCAGCACGCTGGGCCTGATTCTGCTCGTCGGGTTCTTCCTGGCCCATCCGCGGCGGCACCGCTTCCTGCCGCCCGCGCTCGCTCTCGCGCTCACAGCGATCATCGCGCTCCTCGGGCCGCTCAGCGGTGGAGCCGCGAACCCGGCGCGCCAGTGGGGGCCTGCCCTGGTGAGCGCCCAGGGCAGGGACCTCTGGATCTACCTGGTCGCCCCGGTCCTCGGCGCGGTTCTCGGCGCCGGGCTCCACCACCTCTTGATCCGCCGCTTCCACACGCACCAGCCGCTGACGTACAACCTCTCGGGTCCCCAACCCGCGCGACCTCGGGCTGCCTGAACCGGTCCCTCGGCGCCGAGTTCGGGTCGTCCCCTACTCGCGGGTGCCCAGCAGGGCAACGGGCCGCGCGCGAGTGGCGGTGAGAGTGGTGAACACGCTCGTCGCGCCCGTCACCAGGAACGCGCAGGCGGCGACGGCGAGGATGAAGGCCCACGGCAGGGACAGCGTGGCGACGCCGGCGAGCGCGCTCGTCGTGGCCAGCACCGCGATGAACGTGGCCGCCGCGGCGAGCGTGCCCAGCAGCAGGCCGACGAGCGTGACCGCCCACGACTCCACCAGCGCCGTGCGCACCACCTGGCCACGGGAGAGGCCCCCCGCCCGGGCAGCGGCGAACTCCGCCCGCCGCGCCGATGCCCCGACCACGACGGCGGGCCACGCCCATCAGCGCGTACATCCCGCCGAGGCCCATGATCACCAGGAAGACGCCGGCGAGCGGCTCCTCACCGAAGGCCTCACTGCTGGTGCGGAGAAGGGCTGACCCTCGGGCTCGGCCGGCTTGCATGCCGCATCTCGCCGGCGTAGACGGCCCCGGGCGCCCTCCTGCTCCGACCCACCTGACGCGCGGTGAAACGAGCCTCGGCTGAGTGAACGGGCGACAGGGCCGTTCGGATGAATGGGACGAGCCGGGACGACTACCGTCCGCAGCACCGCTCGCCCCGCTCACCGACCGGGCGAAGTTGCCGTACCGGGAGGGTGACACCGAACAGCAGCGGTGAAGCGCTGTCCCGCCCGCGACGGACGCCCGCGGCGTGACCGAGCCCGGGCTCGGGCGATCGGCCGTCCGACGATCGGTCGTCCGCGGAGTCCGGCGCCCCGTGTGATCAGGGCGAACGGACCGGAGCAGGACTTTTGCCCTGTTGCGACTGCGGACCCGTGATCGTCCACACGGCCCACGGCATCGCTTCCCGGTCTGCCCCGATCGGCGGGTTCGGGCGGTTAATACTATCGTGAGTAGTACTATCGCGATTCCCACTTCTGACACGAATGGGGCGGTCGCTTAGCTTCTGTCGCAGGTTTCCTTGCAGTCCCTCGAATGGGTTAGCCTTCCCGGC
>DASYES010000757.1:0-3670 GCA_036498885.1 Pseudonocardia sp. | reverse complement strand
GCCTGCCCGGTGAGGTGAGCGCCTCTGACGTCGCAACGCGGGCAGCCCGCGCCGGTGTGCCTGCGTGCATGTGCAGCGTGACTGTCGTGGGACTGCGGGAGCTCCGGCAACACGCGTCCGAGCTGGTACGCCGCGTCGAGCAGGGCGAGGAGGTGACCATCACCGTGGCAGGTAGGCCGAGCGCGCGCCTTGGGCCGGTCGCGCCCCAGGCCTGGCGCACGTACGTGGAGGTGTCCGATCTGTTCGCCTGCCCGGCAGACCCGCAGTGGAGCGCCGACCGGGATCGCGACGACGACGTCCTCCGCGATCCGAGGTCCCCGGCGTGAGGGCGCTTCTGTCGTGCGGGTCGGTCACGAGCGAAGAAGTCGATCCGCTCGCCGACCTCGAAGGGGGACCTCGTCGTCGCCCGGTCGGAAATGACGTTCACTGTGGGGGACCGCCACCGCCCTCGTCCATTGTCGACTTCGCCACCTGGCGCAGGTGCGGGGCTGCGGATGGCGGCGACACCCGGTGTGAGCTGAGGGTCGCCACAGCCGCCAGGCGCACGGCACCGACCGCGGTGCGGACGGACCGGGTCTTCACATGCCCTGCACAGCACGCGCACAGCAAGCTCGTCCAGCGTGGACTCTCGTGCCCATCCGCTTGCGCGGTCTGTTGCGCTCCCGCTCCGCCGGCCACCCGCACAAGACGTTCCTGGAGGACGCCCGCACCCACCGGGTCATCGACAACACCGGCATCGACGCAGCTGCGCGCGCATGGTCGCGTGAGCTGGACGCGCTCCACGTGCCGCAGGGCGCGCGGGTAGTGGTCGACATCGACGACCCCCTCTCGTTCGCCGTGGTGCACCTGTCGGTGATCGCCGCCGGGCGTTGCTCGGCGCCGGTGAACCCGGAGGCCACCCCTGCCGAGACGCACCGGGCCCGGATGGCCCTGCGTCCCGTGCTCGTCATCACCGACCGTGCCTCGCGTCCGGGGCTCCGCGTCCAGGCCGGCACCGGGCTGCCGGTGGACGCTGTCGCGGATCCGGACGCCCCGGTGCCCGACGACGGACCGCCCGGCTCCGCCGCGCTGCTGACCTCCGGGTCGACCGGAGCGCCCAAGACGGTCGTGCTGGGCGAGGAGCAACTGCTGCACGTCGCCGGGGCCGTGGCGCGCCACCACCGGCTCACCGCCACCGACCGCGGCTTCAACCCGCTACCGCTGTTCCACATCAACGGCCAGGTGGTGGGCCTGCTCGCGACCCTGGTGTCGGGGGCGACCCTCGTGCTGGACCGCCGCTTCCACCGCACGGGGTTCTGGCCGCTGCTCGCGGCGCACGACATCACGTGGCTGAATGCGGTTCCGGCGGTCCTGACGATCCTGTCCCGGGAGGAGATCCCGGTGCTCCCGCAGCGGCTGCGGTTCGTGCGGTCCGCTTCGGCGCCGCTCTCCGAGAGCGTGGGGCGGCTGATCGCCGCAGCCACCGGGGTCCCGGTCGTCGAGAGCTACGGGATGACCGAGGCCGCGAGCCAGATCACGGCGACCCCGCTGGACGCCCCGGCGCGGCCGGGGTCGGTCGGGCTGCCGGTCGACGTGGAGCTCGAGGTGATCGGGCCCGACGGGACAGCGTGCCCGCCGGGTGCGGTCGGCCGGGTGCGGATCCGCGGAGCCGGGGTGATCCGCGGCTACGCCGACGGGAGTGGCGCCGATCGGATCGACGACGCGCACTGGCTCGACACCGCCGACCTGGGCCGGCTCGACGACGACGGGTACCTGTACCTGGTCGGGCGCGCCGACGACGTGGTGAACCGCGGCGGCGAGCTCGTCTACCCGCGGGAGATCGAGGAGGTCCTGCTCGACGAGCCCGGAGTGGCCGACGCGGTGGTCATCGCCCGGCCCGACGACGTGCTGGGCGCCGTGCCCATCGCCCTGATCCGCCCCGTTGACGAGCTCGGCGCCGGTGCGAGCGCGCAGCTCGTCCGGCGGCTGGTGGAGCGCTGCACCGCTCACCTGGCCCGGTACAAGCGCCCTGCAGAGATCCGGTTGGTCGGAGGCTTCCCGCTGGCACCGACGGGGAAGGTGCGCCGCACCGAGCTGCGCCGCCGGCTCGCGGACGAGCTCGCGGCGAGCGGCCGATGACGGCGGGCGCCTTCGAGCTCCGGCGTCCCATGGGCCGCACCGTCCACATCTACCCGGCCGACATGGTTCGGGTGCTGACATTCGCCTGCGTGATCGGCGTCCACACGGTCTCGACGGTGAACCCGCTCGACAGCGTGCCCGGCGGTGCCGTGGTGATGCTGCTGCACTTCACTCGCGAGGCCTTCTTCCTCCTCACCGCGTTCGTGCTCACCCATCGCTACGGGGACGCCGGTGTGCGCCCGGTGCCGTTCTGGCGCCGCAGGCTCCTGCTGGTCGGCGTGCCGTACGTGGTGTGGTCGGTGGTCTACACCGGACTCGGGCTGGTCACCGCACCGCTTCCGGCCGGCCCGGCGCTGCTCGTGCTCCTGCGCAACGTGCTCACCGGCACGGCGTGGTTCCACCTGTACTTCCTGCTGGTGTCGCTGCAGTTCTACCTGGTGTTCCCGCTGTTCCGGCGGCTGTTGCTGGCCACCCGTGGCCGGCACGGCGCGCTGCTGGCCGTGAGCGCGTTCCTGCAGGTGCTGATCGACCTGTGGCTGCACGACCCGGTGCCGACCGGTGCGAAGGCGGAGCTGCTGCCCTACCTCGGGTCGGTCCTGCTGAGCTACCAGTTCTTCCTCGTTCTCGGTGGAGTCGCCGCGATGCACGCCACGCGTGTCGACTCGTGGATCCGGGGCCACACCGCCCTCATCGTGACCGCGGTGCTGCTGGGCGGCGCCCTCGCCGAGGGCCGGTATCAGTTGTCGATCGCGCACGGGGTCGGCGCCGAGTTCGCCACCGACGTCTTCCAGCCGGTGATGGTGCCGTGGTCCGTGGCGGTGACCGCGGCCTTCTATGCGATCGGGGCCGCATGGGCCGACAGGCGCGCGGGCGGCCGCGCGTCGCGCTTCGTCGAGCGCGCCTCGGACCGGTCCTTCGGGGTGTTCCTGCTGCACCCGACGATCCTCTGGGCGCTCACCGTGGCGGGTGCCGCCTCGCCTGCCGCGCAGCTACCGGCCCCCTGGTCCAGCTTCGCCGTCTACGGGGTGGCGGTGGTCGGGGCTCTGATGATCGTCAAGGTGTTGCAGAGGACGGCGATCAGCCTCCCCCTGACCGGGAAGTCCCGCACTGCGGGCCGCGGGTGGGGGCTGCCCCGTCGAGCCCGGGCCACTGCGAGCGCTGGCGCGCCCGGGGACCGGACCGACGAAGGGAACGGCGGCGTGATCGAGGCAGGGCAGCGGGCACTGCGGAGCATGGACGCCTGATGCGTGACCACGACGACGTGTTCCACCTGGCCATCCCGGCAGCGGACCTGGACGCGGCGCAGGAGTTCTACGTCGGGGGGCTCGGCTGCAAGCTCGCCCGCCGCTATGCCGACCGGATCACCCTGGACTTCTTCGGCGACCAGGTCGTCTGTCACCTCTCGGACCGCGTCGACGAGGCGCCCGAGCTCTATCCCCGGCACTTCGGCGTGACGTTCCGCCGCCGCGAGGACTGGGAGCGGCTCCTGCGCCTCGCGCGCACCCGGGACCTGTCGTTCTTCGCCGAGCCGTTCCACCGCTTCGCCGGCCGG
>DASYES010000756.1:0-2324 GCA_036498885.1 Pseudonocardia sp. | reverse complement strand
TACTCGCCCAGCGGGTAGCTCCGCACGTCCACCCCGTCGACGAGCACGGCTCCCGTGCCGGCCTCGTAGAACCGGGCGAGCAGCTTGACCACCGTGGACTTGCCCGCGCCGGTGGCGCCGACCAGCGCGATCGTCTCGCCTGGCGCAACCCGCAGGGACACGTGCTCGAGCGCCGCCCGGTCTGCCCCGGCGTAGGAGAACCCGAGGTCGCGCAGCTCCACCTCACCGCGCAGCCGCGGCGGCACCGGCACCGGGCGGCCCACGGGCTCCGGCGGTACCGAGGTGGGCGTGCGCAGCAGGCCCGAGATGCGGGTGAGCCCGATGCGGGCCTGCTGGTAACCGTCGAAGACCTGGGAGAGCTGCTGCACGGGGGCGAAGAACAGCCCGAGGTAGAGCAGGAACGCCGTGAGCACGCCCGGGGTGAGCTCACCGGACGCGACGCGGGCCGCCCCGACGCCCAGCACCACCGCCTGCGCAACGTCGGACAGGAATGCCACGAAGGGAAAGAAGATGGCGATGTAGCGCTGCGCGCGAAGCCGGGAGTGGCGATACGCCAGGCTGCGCTCGCCGAAGGTGGTGGCGCTGCGCTCCTCCCGGACATAGGCCTGCGCAACACGCACACCCGAGACGTTCTCCTGCAGGTCGGCGTTGACGATGCTGACCTTCTCGCGGGCGTCGGCGTACGCCACCGACGACAGCCTGCGGAACACCACGGTGGCGATCACCAGCACGGGCAGCGCGGCGAGCGCGACGAGAGCCAGCTCCGCATCGGTGACGAGGAGGGCCACGGCCACCCCGACGATCGTGAGCAGGCTGACCACCGCCTGCGCCAGCCCGGTCTGCAGGAACGTCGAGAGCGCATCGACGTCGGTGGTCATCCTCGTCATGATCCGGCCGGACAGCTCGCGCTCGTAGTAGTCCAGCCCGAGCCGCTGCAGGTGGGCGTAGCTGCGCACCCGCAGCAGGTAGAGCAGGCTCTCCCCGGCCCGCGAGGCCACCACGGTCTGCGCGGCCACCACGAACCACCCGACCGCCACCAGCCCGATGCCCACCAGCGCGGCCGTGAGCAGCACGCGCGGCGAGTGTGCGGAGATCCCGCCGTCGACGGCGAGGCGCGCGACGCTCGGGAACAGGAGGGCGTTGAGGGCATCGAGCGCCACGAGCACGATCGCGAGGACGAGCAGCGCGCGCACCGGGCGCAGCAGCCGTGCCAGCCGGAAGCCCGGGTCGGGCGCGGCGGGGTCGAGGTTGCCGAGGTGGGGTTGTTCGGTGGCGGGCGGCAGCGCCTGTACCGCGGCGAGCAGCTCCGGCGTGGCGGGCACGGCGCCCGCCATCGCGGCCGATCCGCCGCCTCCCATGCCACCGCCCCGGCCCGCACCGCCGCGGCCCGAGCCACCTCCTCCTCGCAGACCGCTCCCCGGCACACCAGCCGCCGCAGCAGCCGCGCGGAGCGCCGCTCCGGACGCGGCCGCCGCAGGGGACGGTTCGGGCCAGAGCTCCGGCGTGGCACCCACGTGCCGTGGCAGGCAGGGCGGAGGGGGCGCGCTCGCCGGGGCAGTGGCGGCCGTCTCGTCCAGCGAGGGCCCACCCACGGCGAGGAGCTCTCGGAACAGCGCGCACCGCTGCAGCAGCTCGGCCTCCGTGCCCACGTCGACCACGTGGCCACCGTCGAGCACGGCGATCCGGTCGGCCAGGGCGAGCGTGGAACGGCGGTGCGCGACCAGCAACGTGGTGCGCTCGGCGGTGAGGGTGCGCAGTGTCTCGTGGATGGCCGCCTCGGTGGCGGTGTCGACGGCGGAGGTGGCGTCGTCGAGCACGAGAACGCGCGGTTCGGTGAGCATGGCCCTGGCGAGCGCGATGCGCTGGCGCTGCCCGCCCGACAACGTCAGCCCACGCTCGCCGACGAGGGTGTCGTAGCCGTCGGGCAGCATCTCCACGAACGACTCGACCTGCGCCGCCCGGGCCGCCGCCTGCACCTCCTCGTCGCTCGCCTCGGGACGGCCGTAGGCGATGTTGGCCCGGATGGTGTCGGAGAACAGGAAAGCCTCTTCGAACACCACGCCGAGCTCACGCCGCAGGTCGGTGAGCCGCAGCTGGGGCAGCGGCACCCCACCGAGCCGCAGCTCGCCCTCCCGGGGGTCGTAGAAGCGCGGCAGCAACAGCGCCACTGTGGACTTCCCTGATCCCGCGGGGCCCACCAGTGCCAGGGTCTCGCCCGGCTCGACGCGCAGCGAGACGCCGTCCAGCACCGGCGCACGCCGGCCGTAGCCGAACCGGACGTGATCGAGCTCGACGGCCAGCGGGCCCTTGGGCAGTGACCGGGG
>DASYES010000755.1:0-1773 GCA_036498885.1 Pseudonocardia sp. | reverse complement strand
CGACGGCCGGGCTGTCCGGCCGTCGGGTACCAGCCCGGGCGGTGACAGGGCAGGTGCGGCGGCAGCTCAGGCAGACTCGCGCCACACCATGATCCGGTCGTTCTCACCCGCCCGCCGCGGGCTGCACCTGCAGGCGCCACGGCTCGAGCCGCAGCGCGGCGAATCCGGGCGAGAGCGGCCCCTCCCAGCCGGAGATGATCGCCGGGTCGTAGCCGACCGGCTCCGGGCCCGAGCGGAAGCGCTCCCACAGCTCGGTCCGCGTCTCCTCGTCGGTGTGCAGGCTCGCCCGGCACTGGGCGGTGGCGGTGTCCTGCGAGGGGTCCCAGTAGGTCAGCGAGACGTAGGGGTGGGCGTTGAGGTGCGCCTGCTTCGTCGGCGACGGTCCGGTCCCGACCCAGCCGATCAGGCGCTCGCCGTCCCACTCCCAGATGGGGTGCAGGATCCGGGTCCACGGCCTGCCGTGGGTGTCGACGGTGGCGGTGGTGGCCCAGACGATGCGGTGGGCGAGCGCGACGAATGCGGGAGCAGTTTCGGAGAGCGATGACACGGGACGACCTTCTCATGACGCGCGATTGCCCCGTTGTGACCGGGCAGTCCCGATCGGCGGGGCTCCGATGTGGAAACCTGGGCCGGTGGCCAGCAGCAATCCCGCTCCCGCGGAGGCATACGCCGCCGCCAGGAGCCGCGCCGCACGTCCCCGTCTCGCGGAGTTCGCAGGGAGTCTCCCCTTCGAGCTCGACGGGTTCCAACAGACGGCGTGTTCCGCTCTCGAGGACGGGCACGGGGTCCTCGTGTGCGCACCGACCGGTGCAGGGAAGACCGTGGTCGGTGAGTTCGCGGTGCATCTCGCGCTCGCCCAGGGTCTCAAGTGCTTCTACACGACCCCGATCAAGGCGCTGTCGAACCAGAAGTACGCCGACCTCGTGCAGCGCCACGGCGCCGACGCGGTCGGGCTGCTGACCGGCGACACCGTCATCAACGGCGACGCGCAGGTGGTGGTGATGACCACCGAAGTGCTGCGCAACATGATCTATGCCGGGTCCCGCCAGCTCGAGCACCTGGGCTTCGTGGTGATGGACGAGGTGCACTACCTCGCCGACCGCTTCCGCGGTGCCGTGTGGGAGGAGGTCATCCTCCAGCTCCCGGAGCACGTCGCGCTGGTGAGCCTGTCGGCCACCGTGAGCAACGCCGAGGAGTTCGGCGACTGGCTGGTGACCGTGCGCGGCGACACCACCGTGGTGGTCGACGAGCACCGGCCGGTGCCGCTGTGGCAGCACATGATGGTCGGCAACCGGCTCCTCGACCTGTTCGCGGGCGAGGACGCTGCAGGCGAGCTGCAGGTGGACCCCGACCTCGTGCGCTACACCCGCGATCTCGACCGCCAGAGCGCCGTGTGGGACCGGGGACGGGGCCGCGGCCCGCGCGGCGGCGGGAACGGCCGATCCTCCACCCGTTTCCGGCCTCCTTCGCGCACCACCGTGATCGACCGGCTGGACCGCAACGCGCTGCTCCCTGCGATCACGTTCGTCTTCAGCAGGGCGGGCTGCGACGCCGCGGTCGGCCAGTGCGTGCGCTCCGGACTGCGGCTCACCACCGAGGTCGAGGCCGAGGAGATCCGGCGCACGGTGGAGCGCCGCACCGCCGACCTCCCGCAGGCCGACCTCGCGGTCCTCGGGTACTGGGAGTGGCTCGAGGCCCTGGAGCGTGGGATCGCGGCCCACCACGCCGGGATGCTGCCGGCGTTCAAGGAGACCGTGGAGGAGCTGTTCGTCC
>DASYES010000754.1:0-3373 GCA_036498885.1 Pseudonocardia sp. | reverse complement strand
CGGCACCATGACCGCCCGCGCGGTGGCGCGGATGTACGCGGCACTCATGCACGACGTGGACGGGGTGCGGCTCATCTCGGATTCGCGGCTGCGGGAGGCCACGGCTCTGGCCGTGGAGGGCGTCGACGCCGTGTTCTCGTTCCCGGTGCAGCGCGGGCTGGGATATGCCGTTGGCGGGCTCGGTGGCGTGTTCGAGGGTCCTGCGGTCTTCGGCATGCCCGGCAGCGGAGGGACCGCCGCGTTCGCCGACCGCGCGAGCGGCACCGCGGTGGCCGTGTTGAAGAACCGGAACACGATCGGCGACTTCACCACGATGCACCAGGTCTCTGCGGCCGTCGCCAAGCGGCTGTAGCCCCCGGCCTCAGCCGGTGACCACCTCGTCGTGCCCGAGCGAGAGGCGCGGGGCCAGAGCCCCGGAGCCTGCGGTGATCAGGGCGATCACCACGAGCAGCAGCGCGGGCGTCCACGATCGCCCACCGCTGACGGCAAGCAGCGCGGTGGCGACCAGTGGGACGAAACCGCTGACCACGCTCGCGATGTTGGCCGACAGCGCCACGCCGCTGTAGCGCAGCCGGGCCGGGAAGAGGTCGGTGAGCAGTGCACCGGACGCGGCGTAGGGGAGCGAGAGGCAGGCCACGGCCAGCGTCACCCCGATGATCACGAGCGTGGTCGACGCCGTGTCGATGAGCCAGAACGCCGGGAACGCGACCAGCGCCGACACCAGACCGCCCGCCACCGTCACGCGGCCGGGCCCGTACCGCTCGGCCAGCCGCCCGCCGACGAGCAGCACGACGATCTCGACGACCGCCGCGACGAGCGTGCCGGTGAGCAGGACGGAGCTGTCGACCCCCAGGTACTCGGTGCCGTAACTGATCACGAAGGTGGTGGAGAGGTAGAAGCCGCCCACACCCAGCAGCGTGGAGCCTGCGCCCACCAGCAGCTGCGGGAACGCCCGGCGAAACACTTCGGTGACGGGGGAGCGGGCCAGCTCGTCCTCGCGCAGCAGCTGCTCGAACAGCGGCGACTCCTCCACCCGTCGCCGGATCCAGAGCGCGATGCCGAGCAGCGGGAACGCGGCGAGGAAGGGCAGGCGCCAGCCCCATGAGTTGAAGCTCTCGGGCGGCAGCAGTGACACCGCGAGGAACGCTCCGGACGAGAGCAGGGTGCCGATCGGTGAGCCGATCTGTGGCATGGCCGCGTACCGGCCGCGGTGCTCCTTCGGAGCGTGCTCGACGGCGAGGGTGACCGCGCCGCCCCACTCGCCGCCGACCGCCACGCCCTGTAGGAGCCGCAGCAGCGTGAGGAGCACGGGCGCGGCGACGCCGATGGAGAAATAGGTGGGCAGCAGCCCGATCACGGCGGTGACGAAACCGATCAGCGCGACCGTGATGATCAGACACGTCCTCCTGCCGATCCGGTCACCGAGGTGGCCGAACAGGATCGCGCCGAGCGGCCGGGCGGCGAAGCCCACGGCGAAGGACGCGAACGCGCCCGCTGTGGCCACCACGGGGTCGTCACTGGCGAAGAACAGGTGGTTGAACACCAGCGAGGCGGCGGTGCCGAAGAGGAAGAAGTCGTACCACTCCAGCGCGGTGCCCACGAACGCGCCGAACGCGACCCTGCGGGCGTCCACGTCTCTGACGGTCACCGGTCCGGCGGGCTCGGCCATGATCATGTCTCCGGGTCGAGACCGAGCGCCGTGGCCCCGTGGGTGCAGCGGCCGCCGACGAAGGTGGCGACCACGCCGGTCGATCCGATCCGGTCCGCGGGCACTGCGCGCTCGTCGGTGATGTCGTCGGTGAGCAGCACGAAGTCGGCGAGCTTGCCGGGGGTGAGGCTGCCCCGCTCGGCCTCCTCGCCCGCGATCCACGCCGTGTCGAGGGTGTAGGCGCGCAGGGCCGTGGTGGCGTCGACGCGCTCGTCGGGGCCGATGACCGCGCCCGACGACGAGAGCCGCTGCACCATCGACTGCATGCCGAGCAGTGGTGCCCCCGCTGCGACCGGACGATCGGAGCTGCCGGGAACGCGCAGGCCTGCCCGCAGGAAGCTCGCGTGGCGGTAGAGGCCGTCGGTGCGGTCCGGCCCGATCGCGGCGGCCATCGTGTCGCCGATCTCGTACAGGAACCGGGACTGGGGCACGGGTGTGACGCCGAGCTGGGCCATCCGCGTGATCTGCGCGGGCGTGGTGACGGCGGCGTGCTCGATCCGCGGCCGCGCGCCGGGGCGTGGGTGGCGTGCCTGTGCCTCGGCGAGCACGTCCAGGGCCAGGTCGACCGCGCGGTCGCCGATCGCGTGCGCCGCGATCCGCCAGCCCGACGCGTGCGCGTCGAGGATCCGCGCGCGCATGACCTCTGGGTCGTCCTGGAGATAGCCGTGTGAGTGCCGGTCGCAGAACGGGTCGAGCATCGCGGCGGTGCGGGCCACCAGCGACCCGTCGAGGAAGATCTTCATCGGCCCGATCCGCAGCCGGTCGTCGCCGAACCCGGTGCGTACGCCGAGGTCCAGGCCGAACCGCAGGGCGTCGTCCGCGTGGCCGGGCAGCGGCCGCAGCGCGTCCACGGTCGGCATCAGCTGTACCCGCACGCTGAGCTGACCGGCCTCGCGGGCCTGCTGGTAGGCGGCCAGTTCGAGCGGTGACCGGCCGACCCAGCCGGCTCCGATCCCGCACTCGGTGACGTGGGTCAGGCCCTCCGCCGCGTAGACGGCCGACGCGCGCCCGATCGCCCGCGCCAGCTCGTCGACCGGGTAGGGCACCACGAGATCCACGACCAGGTTCTGTGCCTGCTCCTCGAGCACCCCGGTGGGTTCGCCGGAGCCGTCGATGACGACCACCCCGCCGGTGGGCACCTTCGCCGAGCCGTCGAGCAGCCCGATCCGCTCCAGCAGCGGACTGTTCACCGTGCACACGTGCCCCGACCTGTGCTGCAGCCAGACCGGGCGCCCCCCGGCCGCCCGGTCCAGCTCGCGGCGGTGCGGGTGCCCGCCGATCGTGGTGTCGTCGTACCCCGTGCCGACGACCATCGTGCCCGGGTCCAGTGACACAGCGCGGGTGGCGACACGCTCGTAGAGCGTGGCGAGGTCGGTGAGTCCGGACAGATCGAGGGCCTCGAGCCCTTGTCCGAACCAGGCCATGTGGTTGTGCGCGTCGCCGAAGCCCGGGACGAGCGTGGCGCCCTGTGCATCGATCTCGGCGCGCCCGCGCATGCCCTCGGCATCGAGGGCGAGCACCCGCCCGTGATGCACGGCGAGACTGCCGGCGCGCGGACGCTCGTCGTGCATCGTCACGACGGAGGCGTTGCGTACCACCAGATCGACATCCATGTACGCGCGTCCTCATCCCAGGTGGTGCAGCCGCGTCAGCGGCAGCGTCGGC
>DASYES010000753.1:0-4395 GCA_036498885.1 Pseudonocardia sp. | reverse complement strand
GCTACCACGCCGCACGTGAGGAGCAGGGCCAGCAGGAGGCGCGCATCCGCCAGCTCCAGGAGCTCCTCCGCACCGCGCACGTCGGCACGCCGCCCACGTCATCCGATGTCGCCGCTCCCGGCATGGTGCTGACGATCCGCTACGACGACGAGGACACCGAGACCGTGCTGCTGGGCTCCCGTGAGGAGGGCAGCCACGGCGACCTGCAGGTGATCTCCCCGAACTCGCCGCTCGGAGCCGCGCTGCTCGGCGCGCGGGTCGGCGAGTCGCGCGAGTACCAGCTGCCCGACGGCGGCAACATGAAGGTTGCGCTCGTGTCAGCGGAGCCGTTCCGAGGCTGATCCCGCAATCGACACCCCGAACCATCGCACGGAGCGCGGTTCAGCGCGGCCCGGTTACCTCGACCACGTTCTGGCCGGTGCCGCGCAGCGCCTCCACCAGCTCCGTGCAGTGGTCGGGGCCGCGCGTCTCGAGCGCCAACGCCACCTCCACCTCTCCTAGCGGGAGCGTGCCCGAGATACGTGAATGCTCGACGTCCAGCACGTTGGCGCCGAGTGAACCCACGTGTGCCAACAGCTCGGCCAGCGCGCCGGGCCGGTCCCCTACGCGCACCCGCAGCGACAGGTACCGGGCGGCGGACGCCATGCCGTGCTGGATCACGTGCAGCAGCACGAGGGGGTCGACGTTCCCGCCGGAGAGCACGGCCACGGCAGGTGTGGCGAACCGGCGCGGGTGCTGCAACAGGGCGGCCACCGCTGCCGCTCCTGCCGGCTCCACCAGCAGCTTCGCGCGCTCCAAGCAGTGCAACAGGGCTCGGGAGAGGGCGTCGTCGTCGACCGTCATGATCTCGTCGACGAGGCTCGCCACCTGCGGGAACGTCACCTTCCCCGGCTGCCCGACGGCGATGCCGTCGGCGATCGTGCGCATGGACTCCAAAGCCAAGGGCTCGCCGGCGGCGAGAGACGGAGGCCAGGCGGCGGCGCCGGCGGCCTGCACCCCCACCACCGCGACGTCGGGGCGCTGCTCCTTGACCGCGGCCGCGATGCCGCCGAGCAGTCCACCTCCACCGGTGCAGACGAGCACGGTGCGTACGTCGGGCACCTGTTCGAGCAACTCCAGCCCGACCGTCCCCTGGCCCGCGATGATGTCGGGGTGGTCGAACGGGTGCACGAACACGGCGCCGGTGCGCTCGGCGAAGTCGGTGGCCGCGGCGATGCTGCCGTCGATCGTCTGGCCGACGAGATGAACCTGTGCGCCGTAGCCACGGGTGGCGCCGACCTTCGGGATAGCCGCCTGTTCGGGCATGAAAACGGTGGCCTGGATTCCGAGCATCTGGGCTGCCAGTGCCACGCCTTGGGCATGGTTGCCCGCGCTGGCCGCCACCACCCCACGGGATCGCTGCTCGTCATCCAGACGGGCGAGCCGGGTGTAGGCACCACGGATCTTGAAGGACCCGGTGCGCTGCAGGTTCTCGCACTTCAGCCACACCGGGCCACCGCACATCTCCGACAGCGCACGGGACCCGGCCATCGGCGTGGGAGAGACCACCCCCCGCAACAGCTCAGCGGCGCGACGAACGTCCGCGAGCCCGACGGGCGGGGCGACGGAACCGACGGTGACCATGTCACCCATCCTCGCACCGTGCAGGCGAGGGCCCACGCCCCCCGGTAACCTGTGAACCAGTGGGTAGCGGCATCCGACGGAGCCGCTGGCGGGGAGGTCGGATGACTCGGCTGCGGGCGATGGCACCGCTGTTCGTGGCCGCCGTGCTGGCAGCGGTGGCCGTGGCCACCGTTGAAGGTGCAGGCTGCGACGATCCGGGCCGCTACGAGCTGAATGCCGACGGTTACGAACTGGTCGGCGGCTGCATCGCTCCCGGCGACCTCGTGGTGCCCGAGCCCGCCCAGCAGCCACCCACCCCCGCCGACCTGGACACCCCGGCGAAGAGCTGATCCGCCGGGGTGGTGTCGCCCGCCGGCTCAGCGGGTGGCCGTGTCCAGTGCTCCCCGGAGGTCCTCCGCGAGGTCCTCGACGTCCTCGATGCCCACCGAGAGCCGCACCAGGTTGTCCGGCACTTCCAGCGCCGAACCTGCCGCCGAGGCGTGGGTCATGGCACCGGGGTGCTCGATGAGCGACTCGACGCCCCCCAGCGACTCGGCCAGCGTGAAGAGCGTGGTGGCGCCGCACAACCGCAGCGCCGCCTCCCGGCCACCCGCCACGATGAAGGACACCATTCCGCCGAACCGGCGCATCTGCTTCGCCGCGACCTCGTGGCCGGGGTGCTCGGGCAAGCCGGGGTAGAGCACGCGCGCGACGCCCGGATGCCCGGCGAGCAGTTCGGCGATGCGCTCCGCGTTGTCGCTGTGGCGTTCCATCCGCACCGCGAGTGTCTTCGCGCCGCGCAGGGTGAGCCACGCATCGAACGGACCGGGGACCGACCCGACCGAGTTCTGGGTGAACCGCAGCCGCTCCGCGAGTTCGTCGTCGCTCGTGACGATCGCGCCGCCGACCACGTCGGAGTGGCCGCCGACGTACTTGGTGGTGGAGTGCAGCACGACGTCGGCGCCGAGACCGAGCGGGTTCTGGAGGTAAGGCGACGCGAACGTGTTGTCGACGACGAGCCGCGCGTCGGCCGATCGAGCGATGTCGGCCAGGGCCGCGATGTCGGCGATCCCGAGCAGCGGGTTGGTGGGGGTCTCGCACCAGATGGCACGGGTGGTCGGTCGCAGCGCCGCACGCAGCGCGTCGACGTTCGAGAGGTCGGCCGGCGTGTACTCGATCCCCCAGGGCACCAGCACCTTGTCGACGAGCCGGAACGTGCCGCCGTACGCGTCGTGCGGGATGACGACGTGGTCACCCGGGCGCAGCAGCACACGCAGCAGGACGTCGGAGGCGCCCATTCCGGAGCCGAACGCGAGCGCGTGACGCCCGCCCTCGAGGGCGGCAAGGCACTCCTGTAGCGCCGTGCGGGTGGGGTTGGCGCTGCGTGAGTACTCGTAACCGCCGCGGAGCTTGCCCACCCCGTCCTGAGCGAAGGTGGACGACTGATGGATCGGTGTGATCACCGCACCGGTCGTCGGATCCGGCTCCTGGCCGGCGTGAATGGCGTTGGTGGAGAAGCCGCGCATGTGAGCACGCTACGCGGATCACAGCCGGCCCGGCCGCGCGGTGGCCCCTGTCGGCGGAAAGCCACGTCCACGTCATCCGATGGCGTGAACGTGGCTCTCCCGGGCCGGTGTCAGCTGCCGAGAAAGGCCAGCACGTCGGAACGGGTCACGACGCCAGCAGGCTTGCCGTCCATGAGCACGAGCGCCGCGTCGGCAGTGGCGAACGCGCTCATGGCCGTGTCCAGCGCCTCCCCGGCACCGATGGTCGGCAGTGACGGCGACATGTGCTTCTCCAGCCGGTCCGACAGCTGCGCCCGGCCGGTGAACAGCGCGTCGAGCAGGTCGCGCTCGACCACGGCGCCCGCGACCTCCGCGGCCATCACCGGCGGCTCAGCCCGGACGACCGGCATCTGCGAGACCCCGAACTCGCGCAGGTACTGCACGGCGTCGGCCACGGTCTCGTTCGGATGGACGTGCACGAGGGCGGGAATCGCACCGTCCTTGCGCCGCAGCACGTCGCCGACGGTGGCGCCCTGCGCCGGGGGCAGGAAGCCGTAGCTCGCCATCCAGGAGTCGTTGAAGACCTTGCCGAGGTAGCCACGGCCACCGTCGGGCAGGAGCACGACGACCACCGCGTCGGCCGGGAGTTCGCGCGCGACGACCAGCGACGCCGCGACCGCCATTCCGCAGGACCCGCCGACCAGCAGCGCCTCCTCGCGGGCGAGCCGACGGGTCATGTGGAACGAGTCGGCGTCGGAGACCGCGACGATCCAGTCGCAGATGTCCTTGTCGTACGTCGTCGGCCAGAAGTCCTCGCCGACGCCCTCAACGAGGTAGGGACGGCCACCGCCACCGCTGTACACCGATCCCTCGGGGTCGGCGCCGATCACCTGGACGCGGCCACCGGACGCCTCCTTCAGGTAGCGGCCCGTGCCGCTGATGGTGCCGCCGGTGCCGATCCCGGCCACGAAGTGGGTGATCCGGCCGTCGGTCTGCTCCCAGATCTCCGGGCCCGTGCCGTAATAGTGGGACTCGGGGTTGTGCTCGTTGGCGTACTGGTTCGGCTTCCAGGCGCCCTCGATCTCGGCGACCAGCCGGTCGGAGACGCGGTAGTAGGAGTCGGGGTGGTCCGGCTCGACGGCGGTGGGACAGACGACGACCTCTGCGCCGTACGCGCGCAGCACGTTGCGCTTGTCCTCGCTCACCTTGTCCGGGCGCACGAAAACGCACTTGTAACCGCGGCGCTGGGCGATCATGGCGAGGCCGACGCCGGTGTTGCCCGACGTGG
>DASYES010000752.1:0-3408 GCA_036498885.1 Pseudonocardia sp. | reverse complement strand
ATCGATCTCAACCTCGTGAGGCTCGAGCCCGAGGAGTGTTTCTCGCGGATGCTCACGAACGCCGAGTTCGACGCCTCCGAGATGTCGCTGTCCAGCTACGCCATCGCTCGCGCGAACGGGGACGACCGCTTCGTCGGAGTGCCGGTGTTCCTGTCGCGCAGCTTCCGGCACTCCACGCTGTACGTGCGCAAGGACTCCGACATCGCCGACGCCCGTGACCTCGCGGGGAAGCGCGTCGGTGTGCCCGAATACCAGCTGACCGCCGCGGTGTGGGCAAGGGCGTTGCTGCACCACGAATTCGGTGTGGACATCTCCGGCATCGTCTGGTGCACGGGCGGGCTGGAGGAGCCGGGGCGGGTGGAGCCCCGGGCCCGGCAGCTCCCCGACCGGGTGCGCGTGGAGCACGTCGAGCAACCGCTCTCGCAAGCGCTGGTCGACGGCTCGATCGACGCGTTGATGGCTGCCCGCGTGCCGTCGGTGTTCCGCAACGGCTCCCGGGTGCGCCGGCTGTGGCCCGACTACGCCGCGCGCGAGGCGGAGTACTTCACCCGCACCGGGATCTTCCCGATCATGCACATGATGGTGGTGCGGGCCGACGTGCACCGCGCCCACCCGTGGGTGGTGCGCAGCCTGTACAAGGCGTTCAGCGAGGCCAAACGCATGGCGGTGGACGAGGCGGCGGACCGGCCTGCCCTGCGCTACACGATTCCGTTCCTCCTCGACACGCTGGAACGTCAGGCCGAGATCCTCGGTGCCGACCCCTGGTCCTACGGGTACGCCGCGAACCGGGAGACGCTCGACGCCTTCGCGGGCTACCTGGCCGAGCAGGGTCTGGTGACCGAGCCGCCGGCCATGGCCGAGCTGTTCGCGCCATCCACGCTCGCCGACTCGCGGATCTGACCGTGACCGGACAGCTCCTCTCCGAGCCCACGGCCAGGCTCGACCGCCGCGCATGGGGCGTGCTCGCGCTGACCATGGTGTTCTGGGTGGCCGACGGCTACGACACGTTCATCCTGCTGATCACGGCCCGGCCCACGCTCACCGAGCTGCTGCCGGTCGACCAGCTGCACAACCTTCCCACCTACCAGGGGTACTTGGTGGCGATCACGCTCGCCGGGTGGGCGACCGGCGGGATCATCGGCGGCATTGTCGGCGACCGGTTGGGCCGGCGGCGCACGATGATCATCGCAGTGGTCGTGTACAGCGTGTTCACCGCGCTGTCCGGGCTGGCGGGCACCTGGTGGATCTTCGGGCTCGCGCGGTTCCTCACCGGAGTGGGCATCGGGGCCGAGTGGGGGGTCGGCACCTCGCTGCTTCAGGAGGTGTGGCCCCAACGGTGGCGAGCCAAGGGCGCGGGCCTGCTGCAGAGCGGTTTCTCGCTGGGCGGGTTGCTGGTCTCGGCGCTCTGGGTGCTGATGGGCTCCACCTTGGCGCTGTCCTGGCGCTGGATGTACCTGTTCGGCATCCTGCCGCTGGTGCTCGTGCTGCTGGTGCGCAAGCGCATCCCGGAGTCCGCGATGTGGGCGACCCGGCGTGCGACGACGTCGATCGTCGACCTGCTCCGGCCCGGCGTGCGCCGCAACTTCCTCGGTGCGCTGGTGGTATCCATCGCGATCACCGGCGGGTGGTGGGCAGTGAGCTCCTACCTACCCAGCTTCGTGGGCGGACTCGTCCACGACCCGAGCCGCATCGCGTTCTTCACCGGCTGGGCCGCCGCGCTCTACAACGCCGGTGAGATCGTCGGCTGCATCGCGTTCGGCTTCCTCGCGGAGTCCTGGGGCCGCAAGGCCTCCATTCAGCTGTATTTCGTGGGCTGCCTGGTGATCGTGCCGGTCGTGTTCCTCGCCGTGCACGACGCTGTGGCCGCGACCTGGTTCCAGCTGGCGGCGGGTTTCCTCACCGGCGGCGTCTACAGCTGGTACACGGTGCACACGCCCGAGCTCTTCTCCACGCGGCATCGCGCGACGGCGATCAGCGTGGTGTTCAGTGGCTCCCGCTACATCGCGATGGCAGGCGCGGTGCTCACCGGCAGCCTCGCCACCGCGCTGGGCGGATTCGGCCGCGCCGCGGCGATCTTCGCCCCGATCTACCTGGTCGGCATCCTGGCGGTGCTGTTCTTGCCCGAGACCAAGGGCGAGCCGCTCCCCGAGTGACTCCGCTCTTGCACCCCGACGAACCTGCACAACGAACGACGAGGAGAACGATGGCCGTAGAGGTGGACATCCGTGTGCCCGTTGGCCGCCCGCTGCCCGAGCTGATGGACTTCATCCGCTCGTGTGAGGACGCGGGCTTCCACGGCGTCGGCATCCACGACCACCACCATTCGGGTCGTGACGTGTACGCCGCCCTCACCCTGGCCGCCGCGGCCACCGATCGCCTCACGCTCTACCCGGCCACCACCAACACGGTCACTAGGCACCCGCTCGTGCTCGCCGCGATCGCCAACTCGCTGGCGGAGATCGCGCCCGGACGGATCATGCTCACCCTCGCGCCCGGCTTCCTGTCGGTCGAGAAGGCGGGCAAGCCGCAAGCCCGGCGTCAGCAGCTGGGCGAGGTGGTGACCGCTCTGCGGCTGCTGCTCTCGGGGCACCCGGCGGTTGTGGAGGGCCAGGAGCTGCGGATGAACAACGTGGCGGCGCCTGCTCCGAAGATCTTCATCCTGGCCGCGGGACCGAAGATGCTGGAGCTCGCGGGTGAGGTGGCCGACGGGGTCGTGATGCTGGTCGGGCTGCACCCGGACGGGATCGAGGCGGCGCGGCAGCACGTCCGCACCGGGGCGGCGCGCGCCGGTCGCTCGGCCGGCGAGGTGGAGGAGATCTTCATCGTTCCCACGGCGGTCGAGGACTTCGAGACGGCGCGGGAGTGGCCGCGGCGCTGGTTCCGCCCCGGCCAGCCCTTCCTCACCTACCCGAGTGTCGCCAACCTGAGGTGGCTGCACGCCGCGGGGATCGACATCCCCGCCGACCACCGGCCCGAGGACCTCTCCCCGGAGCTCGCGGCGCAGGTGTGCGACGCCTTCGGGCTGTTCGGGCCGCCGGAGTACTGCGCCGACCGCCTTCTGCGCGCCCACGAGGAGTCCGGGGTGGAGCGGGTGTTCTTCTTCCCGTCCCACACCGCGGAGACCGGGTACGACCTTCCGGCGGCCGACGTCACGGCCTTCGGGACGATCATCGGCCCGCGTCTGGCGGCAGCGGGGCGGGTGGCGACCGGGGCGTGATGCGCCCCTGCCGGATTGCGGTTCCTTTGCAGGATCCCTCGATCGTGTAACCCACATTGCGTAACGATCAGGCGGCGGCAGCGGAAAATCTGGTGTACCCCCATCGCTCCCCGCCCGGAGGCCACCCTTCATGAACCCGCGCGTCACCGCCGAGAATCCCACGGGAATCGACACGTTCGACCACACGGCCG
>DASYES010000751.1:0-1647 GCA_036498885.1 Pseudonocardia sp. | reverse complement strand
CGGCCTGCGGGTCAAGGCGCTCGGCACGGGTCACTCCTTCACCGGGATCGCCGTGCCCGAGGATGTGGCGCTGCGCCCGCCGTCGGACCCGGCACTGCTGCGCGTCGACGCGGCGACGGGTCTGGTCGCCGTCCCCGCCGGGATGCCGCTGCGCCGGCTCAACGTGCTGCTGTGGGAGCGCGGGTTCGCCCTGCCCAACCTCGGTGACATCGACGCGCAGACCGTCGCCGGTGCGATCTCCACCGGCACCCACGGCACCGGTGTGACCCACCAGGGGCTCGCCGCGCAGGTGCGGGGGATCGAGATCGTGCTGGCCGACGGATCGATCGTGACGTGCTCGCCGACCGAGCGCCCCGACATCTTCAGTGCCGCGCGCATCGGGCTGGGCGCACTGGGCGTGATCACGAGCGTGACGCTGCAGGCCGTTCCGGCGTTCCGGCTGCACGCCGTCGAGACCGCGATGCCCCTGGACGACGTGCTCGCCGGCCTCGACGAGCTCGTCGCGGGCAACGAGCATTTCGAGTTCTACTGGTTCCCGCACACCGGGATCGCCGCCACGAAGCGCAACAACCGCACCGAGGCGACCAGCCCCACCCGCGGTCGCATCGCGGAGTGGGTGGGCGACGACCTGCTCGGCAACGGTGCGTTCGAGCTCACCTGCCGGCTCGGTGCGGCCGTGCCCACGCTCGTGCCGCGGGTCAACCAGCTGATGGCGAGGCAGATGGCTGCCGCTGAGTACGTCGACCGTTCCCACCGCGTGTTCACCAGCCCGCGTCGGGTGCGGTTCGTGGAGATGGAGTACGGGATCCCACGGGCTGCGATCCACGAGGCCCTTGCCGGGTTGCGGGTCGCAGCCACGCGGCACGGCCAGGCCGTGACGTTCCCGGTGGAGGTGCGGTTCGCCGCCGCCGACGACGTGCCGCTCTCCACCGCGACGGGCCGCGAGAGCGCGTACGTCGCCGTGCACGTGTACCGCGGCCAGCCGCACGAGGCCTACTTCAGCGCCGTCGAAGCGGTGATGGCAGGCCTCGACGGGCGACCGCACTGGGGCAAGCTGCACACGCAGACGGCGGCCACACTGCGCGGGCGCTACCCGGCGTTCGACGACTTCGTGGCGCTGCGCGACCGCCTGGACCCTGAAGGCCGCTTCACCAACGCCTACCTGGACCGGGTGCTGGGCGCACCAGCCGGCGCGTCTGCCTGACCCTGTGCTCGCCGGTGAGGACGCTTGCGCCCCCGTCATCACGTCGACACGCTGGGCGCTCCCGGATGGACGAGGCCCAGCCGGGCCCAGCCGCGCACGGTGAAGCCGTCACCGTCACGGCTGATCTCGGTCGCGCCGTGGCCGGGGAAGTGCGCGGGAACCACGAGCGTCCGCGTGTCCGCAGCCTCCGCGAGCACCCGCCTGCGGGTGGCTCGAGCCTGCTCGGGGTCCTCGCAGAAGCAGCTGTTGACGTCGGGATCGTGGAACTGGACGGGGCTGTGCAGCATGTCCCCGACGAACACGGCCCGGTCGCGGCCGGAGCGCAGGTGCAGTAGCGACGATCCGGGAGTGTGTCCGGGAGCAGGCTCGAGGATGAGGTTGGCATCGATCCGGTAGTCGTCCTGCCAGAGCACCGCCCGGTCCTCGCGCAGGATCGGAGCCAC
>DASYES010000750.1:0-2157 GCA_036498885.1 Pseudonocardia sp. | reverse complement strand
TCGGCCTCGACGAGGTGCTCTCCGACGGTCCGGACGCCGGGGCTGGTCGACTCCCAGGTGAAGCCCCTGCCCGGGTCGATCTCCGTGACCTCCCACCGGGCGGTGGGCAGGCGGGGCTGGCGCACCTCGGCACGGCTGCCGACCGTGAGCGGACCCTCGTCCAGCCGGCGCACCGCGGTCATCGAGGCGGTCCACTCCGGCCAGCGCTCGACGTCGGTCAGTACCGCGAACACGCGGTCACGATCCGCCCGGATCGTCACCGATCTCCGGAACTCCATGAGGTGATGATCGACGGCGGGCGAACACCGTGCAAACAGCCCACCCGACGGCCAGTGCCACGGCCGTGGTGAGCACCTGCTGCAGCGCCAGCATCACCGAGAGCGAGACGCACAACAGCAGCCCCAGTACCGACGACCAGACGGGCCAGCTCCGTTGCGACGTGGGCAGCCGCAGGGCAGCCAGGTTGATCACGGCGTAGTAGACGAGGACCGAGCACGCCGACAGCGCGATGGCCGCCATCGGCCCGGCGAGCACGGCGAGCACGATCGCCGCGACGCCGCCCGCGAGGTCGGCCCAGAACGGGGTGCCCCGCGAGCAGACCACGGCGACCGCGGACGGCAGCTCACGACGCTGCGCCATCGCCGATGCGGTACGACTCACCCCCACCAGCACGGCCAGCAGCGCGGAGGCGGCCGCCATGGCGGCCCCGACCCTGACGATCACCCCGAGCGCGCTCGCCTCCCCGGCGTCGACCAGTGCCACGAGCGGCGTGGGCTCGGTGGCCAGCCGTTCGCTCCCGAAGCCGACCAGCAGCGCGACCGCCACCAGCATGTAGGTGACGAGGGCGATGCCCAGCGCGATGGCGATGGCGCGGTGCACCGTGCGACCCGGGTCGCGGACCTCGGCCCCGAGCGTGGCGATGCGGGCGTAACCAGCGAAGGCGAAGAACACCAGCCCAGCAGCTGTGAGCACCCCGATGACGCCGCCCCGGATCGCCACCGGCTCCACGTCCGGGGTGGCGGCGGAGCCCACGGGATCGACCTGTGTGCCGAACAGTCCGACGACGACCACGACGAGCAGAACGGCCAGGGTGCCGCCGACCAGCGCGTACGCCCCGCGCGCCGTCCACCGCACGCCCGCCGTGTTCAGCACCGTGGCGGCGATGATCACGAGGATCGCGGTAGGCAGGGGGTGAGACGGAAGGACGTAGGCACCGAACACCCCGGCCGCCGCCGCGGCCGACGCCGTCTTGCCCACCAGGAACGCGACACCCGCCAGCCTGCCGGCCCCGTGCGAGAGCCGCTCGCGCCCGTAGACGAACCCGCCGCCGCTCTCGGGGTGCGCGACGGCCAGGTCGGCGGTGGAGGCCGCGTTGCACATCGCGACGACCCCGGCGAGCAGGACCGCGAGCAGCAACCACGCCCCCGCCGCGCCCGCGGCAGGGGCCCAGACCGCGAACACACCCGTACCGAGCATGGCCGACAGCCCGAGCACCACCGCATCGGCCGTACCGAGACGACGTTGCGGGCTCCAGGACACGTGCCCCACCCTTGCACCCGGCCCTGCCTGATCCGGCTGCACACCGGTGTCATTACCATCTCGAAGAGATCTCGCCTTAGTCTGCGCCGGTCCGTGTCCGGTCCGGCCTCCCGGGAACACCCGGCGACCGCTCCGATTCGAGCGGGCTCCGTTCATCGAGAGGACAGCACGTGTCCACCGATCTGTATGTGGAAGGCGGTTCGCCCGCCACCGCCGAGACCGACGCCGTGGTCGTCGGACTGCTGCCCGCCGGTGGCGGTGACGACTCCACGCCGCGCCTGGCGCCCGGCGCCGAGGACGTGGGCGCGGCGTTTCGCGACGCCGATCTGCCTGCCCTGCTCGCCATCGCGGGAGCGTCCGGCAAGGCCGACGAGGTGGTGAAGCTGCCCACGCGCGGGGCGATCACGGCACCGCTGCTCGTCGCGGTCGGGCTCGGCGACCCGGAAGCGAACGGGGCACCAGGTGCCGAGGCCGTGCGGCGGGCCTCCGGCTCGGCCGCCCGCGCACTGGCCGGCACCGGTAGGGCCGTCAGCACGCTGGGCCGGATCAACCTGGCCGCCGCGGCAGAGGGGACCCTGCTCGGGGCCTACACGTTCACCGACTACCGCAGCAACGGCG
>DASYES010000749.1:0-1721 GCA_036498885.1 Pseudonocardia sp. | reverse complement strand
TCGCGTGCGAGCCCCACGCAGATGATCTCGGAGGCGCCCGCCACGTGCGCGGCCAGTACGCAGCCGAGTCCCTGCTGCCCCGGGCCGAGCACCACGACGGCCTGGCCGGGTCCCGCGCCGCCCTCCCGGTAGGCCCACTCGTATCCGTTGGCGAGCGGCAGCGCCATGGCGGCCTGCTCGTCGGGCACCCCGTCGGGCACCCGGTGCAGTACCGACCGCTCGTGCAGCCGCAGGTACTGGCTGAAGCCGCCCCACAGGCCGGGTGACCGGGACAGCGCGGTGGTCCCGTAGCGCAGCGCGTCCGGGTCGTGCGAGGGGTCGGAGCCCAGGCACATCCGGAACTCCGCGGTGCGGCAGAACCGGCAGTGCCCGCACGGCAGATACTCCTCGACCGCGACCCGGTCCCCCTCGGCGACGCCCCACCGTTTGGCCGCGGACGCGCCGACCGCCACGATCGTGCCGATGTTCTCGTGGCCCATCACCCGTTCGGGCAGGCCCTCCGTGTTGTACGACAGGACATCCGAACCGCAGACGCCCGCGGCGTCCACTCTCAGCAGCCCGCTCTCGTCGTCGACCGGCGGCACGGGCAGGGTGCGCAGCTCGGTCGTGCGCCGGCCGGTGGTGACGGCGGCGACGGTACTGACGGGATATTTCATCTGCGCTCGATCTCCACTGAGCCTCGCTCATCGCGACGTCGTTGTCTGACCCCGGGCACGCTAATCGTTAACAATTTTGTCGTCAAGAAGGAGAACAGAATAAATTTTCCTTCGGGCAACCTCCCAACATCGCCCGATTTTTGTCGTTTTGCGCCGACTAGATGCGCTGGACAACCGTTCACAGTATTGGCAACAATGTTTCGCACAAGGTTGCTCGCGATGGCTGCGGAAGGGATATGGACCGTGATCTTTGTGCTGGTACCCGGTGCCTGGCACGGCGGCTGGTGCTGGGGGCGCGTCGCCCCGCTCCTGCGCGCCGCGGGCCACGAGGTGCACACGCCGACGCTGACCGGTGTCAGCGACCGCGCCCACACGCTCACCCCCCAGGTCGGGCTGAGCACGCACGTCGAGGACGTGGTGCGGCTGCTGGACACCTATGACCTCGACGAGGTGCGCCTGGTCGGCCACAGCTACGGGGGCCAGGTCGTCGCGGGCGTGGCGGAGCTGCGCCCGGAGCGGATCGCGCTGCGGGTGACGCTCGACGGCTTCGTACCCGACGACGGCGACGCGGCCATCGATCTGCTGCCGCCGCAAGTCGCGGGGCACTACCGTGAGTCGGTGCGCGACGCGGGATTCGGCTGGCTGATACCGCCGCGCTCGCTGACCACCCTGGGCGTCACGGAGGAGGCCGATGTGCAATGGCTGACCCCGCGGCTCACACCGCACCCCTGGCTGACCTACACCGAGCCGGTGCGCGCGGGCGCCAGCGCCGCGTCCGTACCCGCCCGCTACATCGACTGCACCGACTGGCTCGGGGTGTTCGCGCCGTACGCGAAGAAGGCCGAGGCTCTCGGCTGGGACGTACGCAGGATCGCCACCGGCCATGAGGCGATGGTCACCGCACCCGGCGAACTGGCCGAGCTGCTCACCGCGGACAACGGAAAGTAAGGGGCAACCGGATGGAATGGCTGGTGCACACGCACAACCGGCTCCCCGCGGACGTGACCGCGGAGGAACGCGAACGGCTCAGGGACGGCGAGCGCGCCCGCGCCATGGAGCTGAGGG
>DASYES010000748.1:0-4279 GCA_036498885.1 Pseudonocardia sp. | reverse complement strand
CCCTTCCGGCGCGGACGAGAGCGGCCGAGCGGGTGGCACCCGCCGGATTCGACGTGGCGCAGTTCCGCGAGCTGGCCCGGGCCTTGCCGGACATCCGGTTCGTGCTGGGTGCGGGCTGCCTGCCCGGTACCCGGCTCTGCCGGCTGGCGGAGCTGCCCAACGTCTACGTCCTGCTCACCGAGATCCTGCCGTGGATCGGCTCGCCCGACTTCGCGCACGCCTTCGGGCAGCTGCTCGCGGCGTACGGGCCGGAGCGGCTGCTGTTCGGCAGCGGGTACCCGCTGGTGCGGCCCGGCCGGCTGGTTCGCGAGCTCGCGGGATACCGGTTCCCGGACGAGCTGCGTCACCGCTATCCGCGCTTCGACACCGCCGCCAAGCGCGCGGTGCTCGGGGGCAACGCGGCGCGCTTGTATCGCATCGGCCGCAGCGTCCCGGCCACGGCGGCAGCAGGCGCCTGACCGCCCGGCCGGTCACGAGCAGCTTCGATCGGATGAGCGGCACGTAGGTCCGAACCCGTCGGACCAACGTGCCGCTCGTTGCCGTTATCGCGTGAGCCAGACCCGCCAGAGGGCGGTCGGGTCCGACAGCGGGTCGCCGTGCACGAGGCTGAAGTGGGCGGGGTCGCCGACGCGCAGCCGCCCGGCGTGAGGGATCCCGAGCAGGTCACCTCCGCGCCATGTCACCGCCGCCAGCGCCGTCTGCGGGGAGACCCCTGCCGCGACGAGCGCCTCCACCTCCCAGGCGAGCTGGTTGGCACGCAGCGAGCCGCCCCCGAAGTCGGACCCCGCGGCGATCGTGACGCCGCCGGCATCGGCGAGCCGGACGCTCGCCCGCGCGATCTCCTGGCGGTCCTGGATCCTGCGGCGTGCATCCGCCTCGGTGAACCGGGGGATGGCGGTGGTCTGCGCGAAGGTCGACCAGGAGTACAGCACGGAGAGGGTGGCGACCATCGCGACGCCGCCGGCTTTCATGAGGGCCACTGTGTCGTCGTCGAGCTCGTAGGCGTGCTCGAGGCTGTCCACTCCCGCCTCCGCGCCGACGCGGTTGCCGGCGAGAGCGGTGGCATGGGCGGCGACCGTGGCACCGCGATCGTGGGCCGCCTGCACCGCCGCGCTGACCTCGGAGACGGTGAAGGGGGCGGTATCGGGGTCGGGCCCGTCGAGGTACAGCTTGACCAGGTCGGCGCCCTCGTCCAGCTGCTGCCGCACCGCGCCGATGAGGTCGGCGCCGTGCTCCACCTCGACGGTCAGACCGTCTGGCAGGGCGCCCTTGCGACTGACCCAGGTGCCTGCCGCGCGGATGTACGGGCGGTCCTGTCGGCCCTGCCACCGGTTGCGCAGGAGCAGGCTCACCGCCCGTTCGTCGCCGCTCTTCGGGTCGAGCCGGCGTGGTGAGCCGACGTCCCTGGCCCATCGGATGCCGGCATGCAGCATCAGCTCGGCGTTCTCCTCACCGACCGCGAGCAGCTCCTCCAGAGGGTCCCCACCGCGTTCGATCCAGCGGGCCCCGCCGGGCATCGACACGTGAGCGTGAGAGTCGACCATGCCTGGCACGATCGCCGTCCCCGCGCCGTCGATCACCGTGACGTCGCCGAGTGATCGGGGATCCGGATGGTCTCCCTCGGTCCACAGACCGGTCACCGTTCCGTGCTCCGCCAGGAGCCACACCCCCGGAACAAGGGTGGGGGAATGCCCGTCGGCGAGAGTGGCGTCCGTGACGAGAACACGTGCGGCGGTGAGCCGCGAACCCATTGTGTGATCCACAGCGGTCACCCAAGCACGCCGCCCTGTGTGGGCGGCCCTTTCGGGGGGCTACCGGACGAGAGCGCCGCCCGGTTCAGCCGGCTCCGTGCCCGGGATCTTCGTGGGGTGGCTGATCGAGATACGCGCCGTCTCGGGCATGAGCAGGATCGGGATGATCGCGATCGCCGCAGCGGCCATGAGATAGAAGGCCGGGACGGCCGTGTTGCCGGTGCGGTTGATCAGCGCGGTGATGATCAGCGGAGCGGTCCCCCCGAACAAGGCCGTGGACACCGAGTAGCCGATGGAGAAGCCCCCGTACCGGTTGCGCGTGGGGAACATCGCCGGCAGCGCCGAGCCGATCGTGCCCAGCATCAGCACCAGGAGCACCGCGAGGATCACCATTCCTCCCGTGACCGGGAGCGGGTCGCGCATGCTCACCAGCGCGATGGCCGGGTAGGCGAGCACCAGGAACCCGACCGCCGAGGCGAGCAGCAGCGGTTTGCGGCCCACCCGGTCCGACAGCGCGCCGACCGGCGCGATCACGACCATCATCCCGAGCATCACGCCGATGATGACGAGCAGCGCCTCGGTGTCGTTGATCTCCAGCACCTGTGTCAGGTAGGTGGGCATGTAGGTCAGCAACGTGTAGTCGGCGACGTTCAGCAGGATCACGAAGCCGATCAGGTTGATGATCTGGGGCCAGTACGTTCTGACGACCTCGCCGAACGGCGACTGGGTGGTCTCACCCGCGCGCTCGCAGCTACGGAAAGCGGGGGTGTCCTCGAGCCGGTTCCGCAGGTAGAACCCGATCAGGCCGAGCGGTCCGGCGATCAGGAACGGGATGCGCCAGCCCCAGGAGTTCAGCGCCTCGTCGGACAGCGCGAGCTGGACGACGGTGGCGATGCCCGCGCCGAGCACGTAGCCGGTGAGCGTGCCGAACTCGAGGAAGCTGCCGTAGAAGCCGCGCTTGCGGTCGGGCGCGTACTCGGCGATGAACGTGGCCGCGCCGCCGTACTCGCCGCCTGTGGAGAAGCCCTGGATGAGCCGGGCGAGCAGCAACAGGATGGGTGCGGCGATGCCGATCGTGTCGTAGCTCGGGATCAGGCCGATGAGGAACGTGCAGCCCGACATCATGAGGATCGTGACGGCCAATACCCGGCGGCGGCCGAACTTGTCGCCGAGCGGGCCGAGGAGCACCCCGCCGAAGGGGCGCAGCACGAACGGGATCGCGATGCCGGCGAAGACCAGCATCGTCTGTGCCGCGGGGTCGGCCTCGGGGAAGAAGTTCAGCCCGATGCTCGTGACGAGGTAGCTGTAGATGGCGTAGTCGAACCACTCCACCGCGTTGCCCATGGCCGCACCGGCCACGGCCTGGCGCACCGTCCGAACGTCCGGTTGATCGGCGACATCCGGTCGCTCGTCGTTACTCATTGTTCACCGCCCAAATCTGTACTCGGCGGTCGACGCTAGCCCGGACGCGCCGTCGATGCAGGACGGACGGCAGCCGCACATCAGTCTTTCGGGGGCCAACCGGACGCCAGCCGGGGCATTCCGCGGGACGGTGCCTGCCACGCGTACACCCAGCAGGACCGCTCTTCGGGTCCTGCCGCTGTCCGGATGCGCCGATACTCGGGGCCTTCGTACTCGTCGATGGCCGGGAACGCGGCGACCGGATCGCGCAGTGGCACGAGCCAGCCGGGAGCACTGTCGCCGGTGCCCGGGAGCAGCGCCGGAAAGCCGCGTCCGGTGTCGAGCACGGTGCCGTTGACCGTGCCGCGCACGAGGTCGCCCGCCACGTGCGGGGCCAGTCGGTCCCACGACGGGTTGCCCGGTTGCAGCAGGCCATAGGCGAAGAGCGCGGCCGGCCACTCGTCGGGGTGCGGGTCGCCGCGCACCGTTCCGGCGTCGAGGCCGTCGCCGGGAGCGGCTTCGCCCGTCAGCGCGACGGCCGCCATTTGCGGCACGTCCGCGCAGCGAACCGCCGCCCCGTCGACGAGCAGTGGGCGGCGGACGGCGGCGTGCCCGAGATAGCACCACGGAGCATCCAGGCGCGTGCCGTCCTCGAGGAGGACGTCGCCCGTGCGCAGCCGGGCAAGGCGGAACCGCTCGTCGCGACCCTCGCACCGGTCGAGCACCGCGATCTGCTCCGGTGTGGCGAGCCACACGGCGTGATCCTCGACCGTTCCGGGGGATGCTGCCAGCACCGCGGGGCGCTGCCCGTCGCGATGGCGGAGCCCGGTGGCCCAGACGGCGGCAACATCGTGGGTGCGGGCGCGCAGGACCACCACCGGATCCGGCCCCAGTCCGAGCTCGCGGCGCAACCACGTGATCTTGCTCGGGCAGCGGTTGGAGCCGTAGGCGAGCACAGGGACGCGCTCCGCGGCAGGCGCGCAGCCGTGCCCGGCGAGCCATGTGTCGAGCGGGGCGTCACCGATCAGCCAACCGGCGCGCGGGTCCGGTTGCAGCGGATGCGAGACCTCGTCGAGATGCACGAAGGAGGACGGTGGGACGGCGCCGGGGTAGGGGTCGGCAGGGAA
>DASYES010000747.1:0-1981 GCA_036498885.1 Pseudonocardia sp. | reverse complement strand
CACGCCCACGATCTTAGCTATCGATGCAGAAAGCCCCGGACTCGCGAACGAACCACCGCGAGCCAGATCCGATGAGACAACCGCGATCACCCGTCTCATCCGACCTGCCCGGTCCACGCGCTCCAACTGACAGCCGCGAACCAGATCCGATGAGACGGGACACCTGACCAAGGCACGGGTCGACACAGGATTCCGCAAAGAGGTCGTCGAACACGGCCGCCTAGCCCGCGACTACGAAACCCCTCCCGGAAAACTCCGCCGCCATGATCCGCATCGCGATGATCGACCACCTCACCCGGCGAGCCACCGACGAAACCACACCAACCGGCCGCCTTGCACTCGCTCAGAGACCGGCCAGTGCGGCAACCCTCTTGTCCGACGAGCGTGGCCCGAACGACTCCACCACCACCGGCGCCCCGAGCAGCGCGCCGATCTCGCCCGCCCAGTCCTCCGGCCGCCGAAGCGACCCCATCCGCGCCCGGAACAACGCCTCCGTGACCCGCGACTGATATTCCAGATCCCGCTCCGGCCCCGGCACGATCCGTTCCCAGATCTCCCCGTCGACCTCGTAGGACGTGCACACCCGCAGCCCGGCGCACCTCGCCGGCGCGTCCAGATGGGTCACCGCTAGCCCGTCCACCCCACCCGCCACAGAAACCGCATATCGGTGCGCCACCGCGTCGAAGTGCCCGACCCGGAACTCCCTCTGCCATTCCCCGGTTCCGTTGTGCGCCTCCGGCAGGTCCAACGCCCGATCCGCCGTCACGAACGGTCCGGCCCCGTGCCGAGTCGTATAGGTGCGCACCACCCCGATCCGCCGGAACGACGAGCACAGCGCCGACACATTGTCGAAAGTCGTGGTCGACCACGTGGTGTGCGGGTGCCACCCGCGCCATTCGTCGAGCAGCACCCCCTGGGCCCCCTCGAACACGCACGGCCCCGAGTCGAGCAGCCGCTCGGTAAAGCCCGAATCGACAATCCTCACCCGCTGCCCGAAGGCCACAAAGGCGTCCACCACATCGTCGATCGGCACCCCGCACGGCCCGAGATCGGCCGCCGCCGCGGCCAGCTTCCGGCGCAACACCGGCCGGGCGAGAACGTCACGCGCCCGGGGCGCATTCGCGTGCGAGATCGCGTACGCCATGGTTTCCCCGACGCCCATCCCGCACGAACCGTGTCGTTGCCGCTCCTCCCGGCGCTGGTTCGCCGCGCGATGCCACGGAGTGGCGAGCAGGGCGTCCCCGTCCACCGTGAGTAACTCGAACGGGTCACCCAGCGCAGCCGCCTCGGCGGCCAGCGCCACCGGATCGACCACCGTGAACCGGGTCAGGTGGGTGGGCACGCCGCGCAGCGTGCCCGACCCGAACTGGGCGAACGTGTGGTGCCGCCCGTCCTCGGTGACCACGTTGTGCGCGGCCTGCGCTCCCCCGTTGAAGCGCAGCACGGCCCGCACCCCGCCGGCCGCGCACAGCGTGTCGACCACGGTGCCCTTGCCTGCGTCCCCGTAGCCGAGGTCGACGATCGCGAGATGATCGTTCACAGCCGCGAAGCACCTGCCCCGGCGCCACCGGCTGGCAGCACCGCCCCGCGCACGACCGCTCCCCGCTGGAACGGCGCGAGCGCCTTGCCTACCGTCTCCCCGTGGGCCGAGCCGACTTCGACCAGATCGGCCAGCCCTTCGTCGAGGTCGATGGTGTCCTCGCCGAGACCGACCGTGACCGCGATCGTCTCGCAGACCGCGTCCAGGTCGTCGAGCACGAGCACGTTCTGTCCGAGCAGTTCGCGCCAGCGCGTGAGGATCTCGGTGTCGCCGCCCCAGCCGGCCGCCGACGGCATCAGGTAATAGACGTCGAAGCTCCGCCGCAGCTCGGCGATCATCGCTTCGGTGCCGATCGGCTCCCGCAGATCGTCGCCGATGAATTTGCGGACCTCGCGCGGATTGACCCGCGGATAGGGCATCTCGTCGCCGATCAGGAAGAGG
>DASYES010000746.1:0-3141 GCA_036498885.1 Pseudonocardia sp. | reverse complement strand
CGACGTCGTGACCGGCGCGCATGTCTCCCCGCGTGATCATCGACGGTGGACGCTGCACGGGGGTGGAGTACAGCGTCGGCACCGGTGGGGTCATCGCCGCCTGCACCGAGGAGGTCGTGCTGGCGGCGGGTGTCGTCGGGTCCGCCCAGCTGCCTCTGCTGTCGGGCATCGGCCCGCCAGCCCACCTGCGCGACGTCGGCGTCGACGTGGTCGTGGATCTCGCCGGAGTCGGGGCGAACCTGCACGACCATCCGATGTCGAGCGTCGTCTACAGCGCGGGGCGGCCGATGGCTCCTGGTCGGCACAACCACGGCGAGGCGTGCGGTCTGGTGCGCAGTGACGTCGCGTCCGACGTCCTCGATCTGCAGATCCTCTTCGTCTCCTGCCCGTACCACAACCCGGCCATGCTCGGGGCCGAGGCGGGCTACTCGATCGCGTTCTCGGTGATGGACCCCTACAGCAGGGGAGCGGTGCAGCTCGCCTCGGCCGACCCGGCCGCGGCCCCCCTCGTGGACCCGGGCTACTACACCGACGAACGAGACCTGCAGGTGATGGTCACCGGCCTGCGAATCGCACGGGAGATCGGGACGGCGACCGCGCTGGATCCCTGGCGCGGCGAGGAGGTGCTTCCGGGCCCCGGTGTGCGCGACGACGACGGCGCCCGCGACTACCTCCGGATGAACCTCCTGCCGTATTTCCACGGCGTGGGGACGTGCCGGATCGGGGCGGTCGTGGACCCGGACCTCACGGTGTACGGCGTCGACGGGCTCCGCGTGGCCGACGCGTCCGTGATGCCGTCGATCGTCTCCGCCAACACCCAGGCCACGGTGTATGCCATCGCGGAGCGCGCTGCCGTCCTCCTCGCGGGATGATCTGCGGCGCGGTCAGGGTGTGAGGCGGGCCGACCAGGAGCGCGTGACCTCGACGAAACCGCGGCGCGTGTACCAGTTCCGGGTCCAGTCGTCGGCGGCCACGTCCAGAACGACCAGGTCGCAGCCCGCCTGTGCAGCGAGCGCCATCCCGGTGCGCAGCAGCGCGTCGCCGTGCCCCTGGCCGCGGTGGTCCGGCTCGGTCGAGATCGCGTCGATCAGCGCGGTCCCGCCGTCGATCTTGAGGACCGCAGAGGCGACGAACCGCCCACCGGCGGGGACGGCGAGGTGGCGCACGTCGAGCACGGCCTCCTCGAGACGCCGGCCGTCGAGGGCCTCCGCGATCCGGGCGGGATCCATCCCGGGCAGGTCCCGCCGCCAGGCGGCGTCCGCGAGGGGCCGCAGCTCGTCGGCGCCGACCCGCTCGACGCGGGCGACCGGTTCCCCACCCGCGGGTGCCGCCATCCCCACCAGCTCCTGCACCTCCCAGCCACCCGCGGCGAGCCCCGCGGCGGTATCCGCCAGGTGCGCCCCCGTGAGCAGGATCCACCGCTCGGCAGCGCCGTCGAGAACGCGTTCGGCGTCGGCTGTGACCTGCGCGGCGTCGGCACGGCCGCTCACCAGGAGCTGGTTGTGCTCGGGAGAGCCCGGCACGGTCGCCGTGCGGACCGCGACCCCGCCTGTTACCGGCACCTCCGTCGTGGCGATCCGGCGCAGCAGCGAAGGCTCGAGTACCGCGTGGCGCCAACCCGGGTCGATGGCGCCGAGGACAGGTGCGTCGAAGCCGCCGTCGGGACGCGGGCGGTAGGGCAGCACGCCGAGCACAGCCGCGGCCGGCACCGGGCCGTAGGCGTGGGGGAAGCGCATCGAGGCAGGGTCGGTCGGGAGCCCCGGTTCGAAGCGGACGGGAACGACGATCCGGTCCGGGTCGAGCACGAGCAACACCAGGTCGGTGCGGCCCGGGAAGATTCGCCCGGCGGGCAGCGCGACCTGGTCGGGCGTGGACAGGTGGACGAACCCCACATCGTCGAGCGACGGAGGCGCGATGACGCCTGCGGTGAGCGCGGTGCGCCACTCGGCGGGCGTGGCCAGATGCAGGAGGGGAACGGACACGAAATCAGCATGCCTCGGCGGTCGCGACCACGGCCGTCCCGGCCCTGATCCCGGCGTTGCCGAACACGAGCCTTGTCATTGGCACCGGGTGCCAATTAACGTGCGGGCCGGATCATCCCGTCGACGGCAGGAGATGCCTCATGCCCCCCATCGAGCAGTCCGAGTCCGTGACCGACGAGCCCGTCGCCGAGGAGACGCTCGTCGAAGAGGTGTCGATCGACGGCATGTGCGGTGTCTACTGACGACCCGGTGTCCACGAGCGACACGGTCGGGGCCGGGTTCGACCCCGATCTGCCCTATCGCTGCAGCCCGCGGGTGGCGGTGCGCCCCGAACCCTTCGGGGCGCTCGTCTACCACTTCGGCACCCGCAAGCTGTCGTTCCTGAAGACCCCGCAGCTCGTCGCCGTCGTGTCCGGCTTGGAGCAGCACGACTCCGTCCACGCCGCGATCGACGCGGCGGCCGTCGAGGAGGCGCAGCGCCCGGCGTACCTGCGGGCCCTGGCCGGACTGGCGGCGAACGGCACCATCGAAGAGCGTTCATCGAGATGTTCCTAGAGATGGAGTGGCAGTGAAGCTGGTCGATCACTTCCAGTACGGCCTGAACTCGCCGATCTGCCTGACCTGGGAGCTGACGTACGCCTGCAACCTGGCGTGCGTGCACTGCCTGTCGTCGTCCGGGCGCCGGGATCCGCGGGAGCTCACCACCGCCGAAGCCAAGAACGTGATCGACGAGCTGCAGCGGATGCAGGTCTTCTACGTCAACATCGGCGGTGGCGAGCCGACGGTGCGACCGGACTTCTGGGAGCTGCTCGACTACGCGGTCGGCCACGACGTCGGCGTCAAGTTCTCGACCAACGGGATCAAGCTCGACGCGAAGCGGGCGCGGCAGCTCGCGACCACCGACTACGTCGACGTTCAGATCTCCCTCGACGGCGCCACGGCCGCCGTCAACGACAACGTGCGCGGCCCCGGCTCGTACGCCACCGCGATGCGGGCGCTGGAGAACCTGGCGGAGGCAGGCTTCGGCCAACCGAAGATCAGCGTCGTGATGACGCGGGAGAACGTCGACCAGCTCGACGACTTCGCGGCCATCGCCGACAAGTTCGGCGCCCAGCTGCGGATCACGCGGCTGCGCCCGTCGGGACGCGGGGCCGACGTG
>DASYES010000745.1:0-8771 GCA_036498885.1 Pseudonocardia sp. | reverse complement strand
GAATGTCCGAGATCTTCATCTACTCTCCACCTTCGTCGTCGCGCGTGGTTGAACCACCAGCACCGATGATCCCCCTACGCCTCCTCCAACGGGTGTCATCGTCGCCTCGATCACCCTCACGGCGTACATCTCGTAAGGAATGCTGCAATCGAGTCGCCGAACGGTCATGCGGACGGGCAACGCGAACACACCGAGAGTGTTCGGTAACAGACGTAAAAAGTATGGTCACCGCACGTCGGAGACGAGTTTCGGTGATCACCGCGGGCTGACCTGCAACGGGCCGCTGACCTCGCGCCCGTGCCGGCACTGCGGACTCCGTCGTTCGGCCTCGCGCGGCGCACCCGCCTTCCTAGCGTCCGCCCGTGCTCCCTCAACGCCGCTGCCGCGCCGTCCTGCCGCCGGTGCTCGCCGTGCTCGCCGTGGCTGTCGTGCTGGGCGGAGCGCTGGCGCTGAGCGGCCCCCGCGCTGCGCCGGCAGTTCCCGCAGCCATGCTCCCGGGATGCGACGGTTACCTCACCGGCGCCTCCGTGCGTGCGCGCAGCGGCGAGACCGGCGCGCCCGACATCGGCACACCCGACGCCGTCGGGTGCCGAGGCGGCCTCGTGCGGATCGGGCCGGACGGACACACCCTCACGCGGGGCCACACACCGTTCTTCTGGCTGAGCGACTCTGCCCCAGGTCCGCTCGCCGATCTTGATCGGACGCGGCTCGACGCGTACCTCGAGACCCGATCGGCCCAGGGCTTCACGGTGGTCCGGACGGTGGCCCCAGCCGGCTCGGACGACCCGGGAGACGGCGAGTGGGAGCGGCTGGACGTCGTGGTGGCCGAGGCCGCGCACCGTGGCCTCGTCGTGGCGCTGCAACCGGTGCCGGGCGACGCCGACGCCGACGCGTACGGCGAGATCCTCGGGGCGCGCTATGCGGAGGCCACCAACGTGGTCTGGGTGCTGGGCGACGCCCCGGCCGACGGCACCGAAGATGTACGGAGGTCTGTGGCCGCGGGGATCAGGGCGGGCGGGGGAGAGCAGCTCATGAGCCACCACCCCGGCACCGCGGATGGGGCGGGCTTCGACCTCCTCGGCCACCTCTGCGGCAACGATGACGAGTTCTCGGAGCTCATCGCCGCCGCTTATGCGGGCGGACGGCCGTTCGTCGCCGAGGTGGCCTCTGACGATCCAGCGTGCGACGGCGGGTCCGCGGTGCCGGACGTTCGCCGCGATGCGTACCGGGCGGTGCTCGGCGGCGCCGCGGGCTCTGCATATGGGCCTGAGAAGGCCCAGGAGCCCACCCCGGGCCGGCTTCGGCCTTCGACCCCGGACGAACCCGCCGCGGCGCAGCTGGGCCATCTCCGCGCCCTTGTGGAATCGCGTCCGCGCACACAGCCCGCCGATGTGGTGATCGACGCCGACAACCGAGCCGAGCGCATCCAGGGCGCCCTTGCCGCCGACCGCTCCACGCTCGTCGTCCACACGCCCGCCGGTGCCCCGATCACCGTCGATCTCGCGGGTCTCGCGGGTGAGATCGGGCGGCCCTGGTGGTTCGACCCACGCACCGGCCGGGCCACCGAGCTCGACGCCGTGCAGGGCCGCGGCACCACGACGTTCACGGCTCCTGGCGGCGAGGCGGACGCGGCCGACTGGGTGCTGGTGGTGGATGACGCGGCTGCGGGTTACGCACCGCCGGGGCACGGGCGAGCGGGGGAGCCCGGCGGCCCGGAACCGACCGCCCCTCCTGCGCCGCCGGCCGCCCCAGCGCCACCCTCGCCCACGAGCGGGCCGCCGACCACTTCCCCGGAGCCGCCGTCGGCAGCCACGGCTGCACCGCCGCCTCCGCACCCGCCGGCCGACCATCCGCCGCCACCCGTCGTTCCGCAGCGGCCGCCCGCCCCGTCGGCGGCCGAGCCGGTCTGGGAGCGGCTCGCGCAGTGCGAGTCGTCGGGCGACTGGGCGATCGACACCGGCAACGGCTACTACGGCGGCCTGCAGTTCGACGCCGGCACCTGGCGCGCATACGGGGGAACGGAGTTCGCCCCGTCGGCCCACCGGGCCACACGTGAGCAACAGATCACAGTCGCCACCCGAGTGCGCGACGACCGGGGCGGATACGGCTCCTGGCCTGCCTGTGCGCGCAAGCTCGACCTGCCTTCGTAACCATGTCGTGATAACGGAGTGAGATCGGGACCGCCGTCGCGACGGGGTGAATGGTCATCGCTACCCTGACGGGCGATGAGCGAGCGCTCGCAGTCCGAGGAGACCCCCATCCGCGTCGGCAACCGGTACCGCCTTGACGAGCGGATCGGGGCCGGCGCCATGGGTGCTGTGTGGCGCAGCACCGACGAGCTGCTCAACCGCACGGTCGCTGTGAAAGAGCTGCTCGCCGCGGCCGCCCCGTCCACCGCAGCCGGCAACGATGCGCTGGAGGAGTCGCGCCAGCGGATCCTGCGCGAGGGCCGGATCGGGGCCCGCCTGCAACATCCGCACGTGATCAGCATGTTCGACGTCGTGGTGCACGAGGACCGGCCCTGGCTGGTGATGGAGTACCTCCCGTCGAAGTCGCTCGCCCAGGTGCTGGGGGAGAAGGGCGCGCTGGAGCCGCGGCACGTCGCCGACGTGGGCCGCCAGGTGGCCGACGGGCTGGCCGCTGCTCACCTGGCCGGTGTGGTGCACCGCGACGTCAAGCCCGGCAACGTGCTCCTCGGCGAGGACGGGCGGGTCAAGCTCACCGACTTCGGCGTCTCCCGCGCGGTCGACGACGTGCAGCTCACCCGCACCGGGCTGATCGCCGGCACCCCGGCGTTCCTCTCGCCGGAGGTGGCCAGGGGCGGAGATCCCACCGCGGCGTCAGACGTGTTCGCGCTCGGCGCCACGCTGTACGCGGCGGCGGAGGGCACCCCGCCCTTCGGGCTCGACGACAACGCGTACGCGCTGCTTCACAAGGTTGCCATGGGCGAGGTGCGGCCGCCGAAGAAGTCCGGCCCATGCACGGGCGTGATCATGTGGCTGCTGAGCAAAGAGCCCAGCGACCGCCCTTCGGCTATGCAGGCCCGCGACGCACTGGCCGCCGTGGCGGAGGGTCGTGAGGGTGGACCGGCGGTGCCGGCGTTCGCAGCGGCCGCTGCCGGTGGGACGAGCAACACCCTTGCCATGGACGCCGCACCCACCGCCGCGGCGCCGCCGGTCGTGCCCCCGCCCCCTCCCACCTCGCCGCAGACGTCCCGGCCCGCGTCCGAGCCCGGTCTCGCTCGTCCTCGCCGCTGGCGATCCGGCCTGATCGCGCTCGTCGCGCTGCTCGTGATCGGCGGCGGTGTCGCGGCGGCGATACTGACGTCAGGGGGCGGCCCGGGCGATCCCGAGGACCAGCAGGCCGCTCCGCCTTCGCCCAGCACCAGCGCGGCCGCGCCGCCGGCCCCCGCGCCGACCGCCACCACGGCGCCGCGTACCTCCGAGCCGGCGCCCACCACCACCCAGACGCCGACACCCACCACGACGCCTACCCCGGCGCCCGACGGGGGCGCCGTACCCAGCGACCCGGTCGCCTTCGTCCAGAACTACTACTCGCTGCTCCCGGGCAACACCGACGCCGCATTTGCGCTGCTCAGCCCGTCTGCGCAGAGCGCGTCCGGCGGACGTAGCGGGTACGACGGCTTCTACGGGAGGATGCAGTCGGTGAGTGTGCAGAACCCCCGCCAGACCGGCGACAACACCGTGCAGGCCACGATCGAGTTCGTCGAGAAGAACGGCACCACCACCCACGAGCCTTACCGCTTCGTCGTCGGGACGGACGACGACGGCACCACGATCATCCAGTCCTTCAGCAAGCTGTAGAGCCTGGTCGGGCGGGCCGGTCAGGCCGTCTGCACGCCCACGTCGCTGAGGTTCGCGGTGACCCACCGCACCACCTCGCGGACGAACACCATCTTGTTGTCGGTGCCGCGCACCTCGTGGCCCTCGTCGTGGAAGAGCAGGAAGCCCGGCGACGCCCCACGCTCCCGGAGGGCGTCCACCACCTGCTGGGCCTCCACGAGCGGCACGTTGGTGTCGTGTGCACCGTGCACCACGAGCAGCGGCGCGGTGATGCGGTCGATGCGGTGGATCGGGGAGAGCTCCCGCAGCAACGCTGCGTCCGAGCGCGGGTCGCCGTATTTGGTGGTGGCCGCCTCGGCGATCCAGGGCTCCGTGGAGGCGTAGAAGGTGGCGAAGTCGGAGATACCGCAGATGTCGACGCCCACGGCGAACAGCTCCGGGAACCAGGCCAGCGCGACGAGCGCGAGGTAGCCACCGTAGGAGCGGCCCGACACGCCCACCCGGCCGGGATCGGCGAGCCGGGCCGACACGAGGAAGTCGACGGCGGCCCGCACGTCGGTGATCGCGACGAAGCGGCGCTCGTGGTCGTCGGCGCAGGAGAAGCTGCGTCCGTAGCCGCCCGAGCCGCGGACGTTGGGCGCGAAAACCGCGACGCCCTCGGCGAGCAGGGCCTGGAACAGCGGCTGGAAGGTGGGCCGCTCCTGCGCCTCGGGGCCTCCGTGCAGCCAGATCAGCGTGGGCAGCGGGCCGAGCACACCCGAGGGCCGGAACAGCCACCCGGACAGCAACAGGCCGTCCTCGGCGCGGAACTCGTGAAGCGTCGGGGCGACGAGCGACTCGCCGACGCTCGGCTCGGCAGGCAGGAGCGGGGTGGCGTCCCCGTAGGTCTCGATCCCGATCCGGGCGAGCTGCGGTGGAGCGGTCGGGCCCTCGTTGGCGGCGAGCAGCGCGCGCCCGTCGCGGCTGAACGCCAGCCCGGTGACCACGTCGCCGGGCACAGGGACGACGGGCTCGAGCATCCCGGAGCGCAGGTCGAGCAGTTCGATCTCGCTACGGCCGTCGACGTTCCAGACGAGCGCGGCGCGCGCGCCGGCAGGGTCGAGCGCGACGAGGTCGAGGTCGTCGTCGGGACGCTCGGCGATCGGGTATGCGGTGGACAGCTCGGTGCTGCCCAGCAGGGTGACGACGAGCAGCGCAGGGCGCTCGCGCCCCGCATCGGTGTGGACGTAGAGCTGGCGGCCGGTGACGCCGAACCTGGCGTCGGCGATCGTGGCACCGCCGGGCAGCAGCTCGCTGCGCTGCCCACTGTGCAGGTCCACCAGCTCCAGTCGCCTCTCGCCGCGACGGCCGAGCCGCACCACCGCGCGCCTGCCGTCGCCGCTCACAGCACAGACCCGGGCGGCCGGGCCGGCGGCGAGCACCGTGGACGTGCCGTCGCGCAGGTCGACCAGGCAGGCCTGGCCGTCGCCCGCCCCTTCCGGGAAGACGGTGACGCCGAGCTGGCGGCCGTTGTGGGACCACGCCCCGAGCGTCACGGCGGCCGCCCCGGGAGCGAGCTGGCGCGCCTGCATGCCGTCGGGGGTGAGTACCTGGACGCGCGTGCGCTCGCCTCCGTACATCGCGGTCTGGAAGGCCAGCCAGGTGCCGTCGGGCGACCAGGTGAGGGCCTGTACATCGCCCTCGACGGGCAGCGGAGCCTCGGGCTCGACGATGGGGCCGCCGTCGGGGGGCAACACCCCCACCCACGCACGCGGTCGGCCGTCGCGGTCGGAAACCCAGGCCACCAGGCTGCCGTCGGGGGAGGGCACCGGATTCGAGTAGGCCGTGGGGAACAGCTCGCCGTAGGCGGTGCCGGTCGGATGCGCATCGGTCCCGCCGGCCAGACGAGCGAGCCTCCGCTCGGTGAAGTCCGACACCCCTGAGTGATCCATCCCTACAACCCCCTCTCCTGGAGCCACATCTCGAGCAGCGCAACCTGCCACAACGCATTGGAACCGAGGTTTGTTCGTGCAGTGTTGGGGTCGGCCAGCATGGTGTCCAGCCATTCCCGGCGCACCAGTCCGCGGGCCTTGGCGACGGGATCGGTGACGGCGTCACGTACCCGGTCGAGGAAGGGCCCTTCGAGGTGCCGGATCGCCGGAACGGGAAAGTACCCCTTGGGCCGATCGATGATCGAGTCGGGGACGACGCCGCGGGCTGCCTCCTTCACCACACCCTTGCCGCCGTGCGCGAGCTTGAGCTCCGGCGGGCAGGCGGCAGCGAGCTCCACCAGCTCGTGGTCCAGGAACGGGACGCGGGCCTCCAGGCCCCACGCCATCGTCATGTTGTCCACGCGCTTCACGGGGTCGTCGACCAGCATGACGGTCGAGTCCAGTCGCAGCGCCGCGTCGAGCGTCTCGTCGGCGCCCGGGGTGCCGAAGTGCGCGGCGATGAAGGCCCGGCTGGGGTCGTGGTCGAGCACCCACTCCGGTTCGAGGATGTGGGCGAGCTCGGCGTGGGGACGGTCGGTGAACTGATTCGCGTAGGCCTCCACACCCTGCGCTCGGGGCACGCCCGCCAGCGGCGGATACCAGCTGTACCCCGCGAACACCTCGTCGGCGCCCTGACCGGACTGCACCACCCGCACCGACTTCGACACCTCCTGCGCGAGGAGGTAGAAGGCGACGCAGTCGTGGCTGACCATGGGCTCGGACATCGCCACGATGGCGTCGTCGACGGCGGGCAGCATCCGTGCGGGGTCGACGAGGATCTGCTGGTGCTCGGTGGCGAAGTGCTCGGCCACGAGGTCGGAGTACTCGAACTCGTCGCCGGACTCGCCCGCCGCGGCGTGGAACCCGACGCTGAACGTCTGGAGGCCGGTCTGTCCCTCGGCGGCGAGCAAGGCGACGACGAGCGAGGAGTCGAGCCCACCGGACAGCAGCACGCCGACGGGGACGTCGGCGACCATTCGCCTGCGCACCGCGATCCGCAGCGACTCCAGCACGGCGTCGCGCCAGTCGCCTGCGCTCATCCCGGCGTGCTCGGGCCGGCGGATGTGTGAGGGCTGCCAGTAGAGCCGGTCGCTGCTCGTGCCATCCGGCTGGATCGTCCGCACGGTGGCGGGCGGGAGCTTGCGCACCCCGCTCAGGATGGTGCGCGGCGCGGGCACCACCGAATGGAAGGTCATGTAGTGGTGCAGCGCGATCGGATCGATCGACGTGTCGATGCCGCCTGCCTTGAGCAGCGCGGGGAGCGAGGACGCGAACAGCAGCCGGCCGGGGGCCTCGGCGAGGTAGAGCGGCTTGATTCCGAGCCGGTCGCGGCCGAGCGTCAGTACGCCGGTATCGCGGTCGGCCACCGCGAAGGCGAACATGCCGAGGAAGCGCTCGACGCATCCGGGGCCCCAGTGCTTGAACGCCTTGAGCAGCACCTCGGTGTCGGATGTCGAGAAGAAGTGGTAGCCGGCGGCCTCGAGCTCCACGCGCAGTTCGCGGTAGTTGTAGATGAGCCCGTTGAACACCGCGGACAGGCCGAGCTCCGGGTCGATCATGGGCTGGGCGCCGTGTTCGGAGAGGTCGATGATCTTGAGCCTGCGGTGCCCGAGCGCGATCGCGCCGACGGCGTAGACGCCCGAACCGTCGGGGCCGCGGCGGTGCATCTCGGCGGTGATCCGGGCGACCGCCTCCACGTCCGGAGTGCTGCCGTCGAACCGGATCTCACCGGCGATGCCGCACATGCGTGTCCTCCGCTGGTCGGGCGACCGGTTCCTCCGGCCGTCGAGGTCGAGTGGACGATGCGGTGCCCCACGGGCGCAACCCGCACCTTGTTTCGAGTGTGTGACCAGAATCTCGTCGCCGCGAGCCATGGTGGACTTGCGTCCATGAACGACATGAACCTGGGCGTGGTGTTCCGGCCGCAGTCACCTCCGGAACGGCTTCGCGAGGTGGCCCTCGCCGCCGAGGCATACGGCGTCGGCGAGCTGTGGCTCTGGGAGGACTGCTTCCTGGAGGGTGGTCTCACCGCGGCGACCGCGGCGCTCGCCTGGACCGAACGGCTGAAGGTCGGGGTGGGCCTGTTGCCGGTTCCGCTGCGCAATCCCGCCGTGGCCGCGATGGAGATCGCCACTCTCGCCCGGATGTTCCCTGGCCGGTTCCTACCCGGTCTCGGGCACGGCGTGCTGGAGTGGATGGCGCAGGTCGGAGCCCGGGTCCCGGCGCCGATGACGTTGCTACGTGAGCACGCCACCGCCGTCCGCGACCTCCTGCACGGCCGCACGGTGGACGTCGACGGCCGCTTCGTCCGCCTGGACGGCGTCTCTCTCGACTGGCCGCCCCGCGAGGTGCCGCCGATCCTGATCGGGGCCAGAGGGCCGAAGACCGTGCGGCTGGCAGGGGAGATCGCCGACGGCGTCCTCCTCGACTCCGGGCTCACGGTGGGCCAGGTCCGCGATGCGCGCACCCGGGTGGAGGAGGGCCGGGTCGCGGCCGGCCGGACCGGGCACTTCCGCACGGTCGTGTACCTGGAGTTGGACGCCACGTCCGGGGGGTTGGCGGAGCAGGTCGAGGAACACGCGCGGGCGTTCTCGGCTGCCGGCGCCGACACGGTGGTGTTCCAGGCGACCGGCGAGGCGCCCGACCCGGAGCCGCTGCTGGAGGCCTGCGGCCGACTCGCCGCCCGTCCCGCATGAGATGACGGTCGGGTGCATCCGAAACGCTTTCCTTTCGCGCCTCCCGACCACAACTCGTGAATTCGGTGGAGATCCGCCGGATGATCCTGGCGATCTGGCGCGCGGCCGAAATGCGGATATCGGATGAGTTCCGCCATGCGGGTGGGGTGTGTGCCGCTGAAGGGTGAACCCGGCAGGCGCTTGCTCCGGGGCGGGCCAAGGTTGCCCGCGTATTTACTCGCTACCCTTCCGGAGGGCTGGACAGGTGACCACTGCCGCAACCGAATCGGTCCATCAGAGGATCGAACGGACATTCGATGGCC
>DASYES010000744.1:0-4058 GCA_036498885.1 Pseudonocardia sp. | reverse complement strand
GAGCAGATCGGCGTACTCGTCGACGAGCGGCTGCGCGAAGGTGATGTTGAGCAGGAGCGTGCGGACCCAGTCGAAGCGACCCCACGGGTAGGGGTCGAAGCCGGGGAACTCCCGCTCGACCAGGTCCTGGACGGGCTGGGTGACCTCGCGGACACCCTCGCCCCGGCTCCCCCACTGATCGGCGCCCAGCCGGTCCTTCTTCGCCACGAAGTCGGCGAAGTGGCGCCGGTACGGCGAGTCCGGGGCGGCGCTGACCAGGCCCTGGCGGCCGATGTCCTTGTACATCCAGATCGACCAGCCGGCGTCGTGCTCCCGGTAGATGTCGAGCTGGTCGGCCAGGATCTGTCTGCGCTGCTCGTCGACGACCGGGTCGCCGGTGTAGATGGGCCCGAACTCGCCCACGTAGATCGGCGTGCCGCTGCTGCGCGCGTACTCCGAGCGCTGGAGGAACTTGCGCTCCACCGCGTCCCGGTCGATCCACACCCCGTCGGTGTGGCCCGGGTAGGGGCCTCCGCGGCCCAGGCCGGCCGCCACGTAGTCGTGGCAGGTGTAGACGGTGTTCTCCCAGGGCTCGGTGAACATGTCGAACTCGGTGGAGTAGGTGTTGCCGTCGACGAAGAGCGTGTGGTGGGGGTCGACGGCCCGGATCGCGGCGGCCAGGCGCTCGTAGAACGGGCCCACCACGGCGCGGGACTCGTCCGCAGGCTCGTTCATCAGGTTGTAGCCCGCCACCCGCACGTCACCCTTGTAGCGGTCGGCGATCGCCTCCCACAGGTGGACGACACGGTCCTGGAAGTGCCGGTGCTCCCAGAGCAGCGCGCGGTGCGTGGAGTTGTCGGAGTGCCAGTGCTGGTTCTGGGATCCCGGCAGCGCGTGCAGGTCGATGACCGACGTGATGCCGTGGTCCCCGCAGGCCGCGATCGCCCGATCCAGGTGGCGGAAGCCGTCCTCGTTCACCTCGAACGGGCGCATGTCGTCCTCGAGGTGGCGGTAGTTGAGGGCGATCCGCACCGAGTTGAGACCGACCTCGGCGAGGAAGGCGGCGTCGGCCTCGCCGAAGAAGCTGGTGAGGAGCCGCTCGAAAAACAGCTCGTAGCGGTCGTCGCCGATCGCCTTGCGGACGGCCGCACGCATCATCGACTCGTTCGCCGCGTAGCCGGTGATGAAGTTCTCCATGTTGAGCCAGCCGCCGAGGCACACCCCCCGCATGCGGAACGGCTTGCCGTGGACGTCGAGCAGCTGGGCTCCGTGCGTGCGGATGTGCTGCAGGGCTGCGGCGGGCACTCAACCAGCTCCTCATTGAGTGGATGTTTCGAAAGTTTGCGATACTTCCGATGTTCGTCAGGACGCTAGAACGCGGATATGATCTCCGTCAAGCTTTGATCTCGCCCCCTGACAGGTGGGCAGCTCCCGTCAGGGCGTTCTACTTATCGAAACTTTTCGCACACTGCGGGTGTCGGTGCGGGTTGCGCTCCCGGCGTCGCGCCCGGCCACAATGAGGACGATGGGGGGAAACCGGATGACTCGGCCCGAGGGCCGCCGCAAGCGATCCACGCTCGCGAGCGTGGCGTCCGCGGCCGGCGTCTCGCTCGCCACGGTGTCCAAGGTGGTCAACGGCCGCGATGACGTGGCACCCGACACCCGCGCCGAGGTCGAACGGCTCCTCGAGGAGCACGAGTACGTCCGGTCCGCCAAGCGACGCGTCCCCTCCGGCTCGCGCACCATCGGCCTGGTCTTCGACGACTTCATGAGCCCGTACGCCACCGAGCTCATCCGCGGGGTCACCGACGCGGGAGTCGAGTCGGAGGTCGACGTCGTCGTCGGCCGCTTCTCGATCGACAGGGCAGGGCCGAGCAGCGGGGCCGGGTGGGCCCAGCGGCTCGTCCGCGACGGCCGCGACGGTGTGCTCGTCGTGACGTCCGACCTGACGCTTCAGCAGCTCGCCGCGTTCGAGCGCGCCCGGTTGCCCCTGGTCGTCATCGACCCCGTCCACCTGCCGCGCGCCGACGTCACGAGTATCGGAGCCACCAACTGGTCCGGGAGCCTGAGCGCCACCGAGTACCTCGTCGGTCTCGGGCACCGGCGCATCGCGTTCGTCCGCGGCCCCGACGGCGCCATGGTCGGGCAGGCCCGGCTGCACGGCTACCGGGCGGCGATGACAAACGCGGGCCTGACCCCGGAGCCGGACCTGGTCGTGGCGGGTGACTTCGGCTTCGAGGCGGGCCTCGCCGCCGGCAGGCGGCTGCTGGGCATGCCGGATCCGCCCACGGCGGTCGTCGCCGTCACGGACGTGGCGGCGTTCGGTGTGCTCCAGGCGGCGCACGCCGCGGGCCTGCGGGTGCCCGCGGACCTCAGCGTGGTCGGCTTCGACGACACCTACATGGCCGCGTGGTCGAGCCCGCCGCTCACCACGGTGCACGCCCCGCTCCAGGAGATGGGACGCGTCGCGCTCCGCACGCTGCTCCGCATCGTTGACGGGGGCACGGTCGACTCCCACCACGTCGAGCTGGCCACGGAGCTCGTGGTCCGCGCGTCGACCGGCCCGCCGCGGCAGAACCGAGCCGCGCGGGGCTGACCAGCCGCCACCGCTACATCGCCCGGTAGTTCTTCGGGGAGAACCGGGGGCCGAAGCGCGGTCGCCGGAAGCCCGAGACCTCGACGAACCGCACGGCTCGCTGGCGCTGCGGCACGTAGGGCGCAAGCACGCCGAGCATCGCCGCGTCGTCGATCGGGCGCCCGACGAGGGCCCAGCCGACGAGCGTGGGAATATGGAAATCCCCGACGCTTACGGCGTCCGCGTCGCCCCAGGCGCGCTGCGCCACCTCGGCGGCCGTCCACACCCCGATCCCGGGCACCTTGCGCAACAGCTCCCGACCCGCCTCGCCGCCGAGCTCGCACGCGCTCTCCAGACGGTGGGCGACGGCAGCGCTCGCGAGGATCACGCGCCGCCGCGCCGAGTCGACGCCCGCCCGGTGCCACTCCCAGTCCGGGATCTCCCGGATCTGCGCCGGAGTCGGCGGCACCCGCATTCCGTCGGGGGCCGGGCCGGGAGCCGGGTCGCCGAAGCGCCAGCACAGCTCCCGCCACGACCGGCGCGCCTCCACACCCGTCACCTTCTGTTCCAGCACTGCGGGCACGAGCACGTCCCACACTCGCATGGACGCGCCGAACCGCAGGCCTGGCATCCGCCGAGCGGCGTCGGCGACCAGCGGGTGGTGCGCGACGAACTCCTCCGGTCTGTCGTGCACGCCCAGCAGCGCAGGCAGACCGTCCAGCGACCACTGCGCGCCCGGTCCCCACGCCTCGCAGACCACCGTGCCGTCGGATCGGCGATGCAGGCGGGTGGTCGCCGGCCCATCCGGGGTGGTGGAGACGCGCCAGATCGCCGAACCCTCGCCTGCCGAGCGCCACGTGGGGTCGCCACGCCCGCGGCGGAGCGGGGCGAGGACACCCGAGAGGTCGAGGCGGTAGGCAGGGCGCCACTCCCGGGCCCCTGCGGGCCCGGGAGTCTCAGACATCCGGGGAGAACCGCAACCCATGGGGTGGAAGCACGACGTCCGGCCAGATCCGCAGGCCGCGGCGCAGCTCGCAGTGGGCCCCGACGACCGCCCTGTCCCCCACGACGGTGTCGTTGACCAGCGCGCCTTCTTCGACCCGCGCACCCGCGCCGATGACGGCGTGCTCGACGACCGCGCCTTCTCCCACCACGGCACCATCGAACAACATGGCGCCTTCGACGCGGGCACCTGCCCCGATCCGTACGCCCCGCCCGACGGTGGTGCCGCCGAAAACCAGCGCGGAGTCATCGACCTCGGCGCCCTCCAGCACCAGCGACTCGCCGGTCGGCCCCGGCAACGCCGCGGAGGGCGCGACCCCGCGCACCAGGTCGGCCGAGCCGTGGATCAGGTCGGCCGGGGTGCCCATGTCACGCCAGTAGGCGTTGTCGACGTGCCCGAAGACATGTGCGCCCGCCGAGAGCAGCTCGGGGAACGTCTCGCGCTCCACCGACACCGCGCGTCCCTCGGGGATCGACTCGATCACCGAGCGGCGGAAGACGT